>CAJWLI010000227.1 GCA_913043075.1 uncultured Gammaproteobacteria bacterium | reverse complement strand
AGACTTTCAGAAATAGAAGAGGTTTTTAGAAAATCATTGGAAAGCGGCTTTGATACTGGCGCCGCTATTGCAATAGAAAAAGACGGTGAAATGCTCGTGGACCTTTGGGGTGGGCACAAAGATCGTGATAGATCTGAGCCCTGGTCTGAAAACACCATCCTTAATGTTTTCTCTACGACAAAAGCGGTCACAGCCTTATGTATCGTCAAACTCATAGACGAAGGGAAACTTAATCTGACTGAAAAAGTAACAACATATTGGCCCGAATACGGATGTAACGGAAAAGAACACACGAAAGTCAGCGACTTCCTTTGTCATCGCGCCGGAATGTTCGGATTTGAAAAAGGCTTTCCTGATATTAAATTTGGAGACTGGGAAGGCTGGATCGACTTACTTCAAAATCAGGCCCCATTTTATGTGCCAGGTTCAACTCAAGGTTACCATGCCTTGACCTACGGTTGGCTAGTCGGGGAAATCATAAGAAGAATAGATGGAAGATCTGTTGGTGAATACTTTAGAGAGGAAATAGCCGATCCATTTGGGATTGACTTCAAGATTGGCCTTAATGACGCGGACATAACTAGATGTGGTGACGTGTTAGTTGATTCGAAACCAAACCCTAAATCTTTTGAGGTATTAAAGTTTGTGCCTAGCTTTCTTCTTCCGGCGCAACTGAAAAACTTGAAGCAATTCCTAAGCAAAGGAGATTTCAAAATTGCATTTGATGGCGGCATAACGGACTCTAATTACGTCAACGAAGATGAATGGCGGAAAGCGGAAATACCCTCCGCGAATGGACACGGGACTGCGAAATCTTTGGCCAAATTGTTTGGTATCCTGAGCACGGGTTGCGAACGGGAAGGAAAAAAGCTCTTGAACGAAAACACTCTGATACAAAGCATCAAACCATTGTCGAATGGACCGGACACTGTTTTGTTCGGGGCAGATATAAATTTTGGTGTGGGTTTTGATATAGGGTTAGGCATCACAACTATCGCTTCCAAAAAACATCCCGCTTCGATTTTTGGTCACTGTGGAATTGGAGGTTCAGTTGCGTTTGGAGACTTAGAGAAAAAAATCGGCTATGGCTTCCTGTGCAACAGGATGCACAAATTACAGGAGCTTTATCAAACTACAAATAAACTAACTAGGGCCTTATATAAACTTATTTAGATATTTCTTTAAAACTGTTTGAACATGCAACCGTTGAGGCTATGAGGTTTTGTACACATTTACGATCGTCACCCCAATAATTATCAAAAATAGACCGAGAATTATTTGCCAATTTAATGGTTGTCTGTAAATGAGATTACTAAGGATAGCTACCGAAAAAACTCCTAACCCAGCCCAAGAGGCGTAAATTACAGCCAAAGGAAGTTTCTGAGAAACAAGAGCTAGAAAGTAAAAGGATGTTGCGTAAGCGAGAAGCAAAACAGCAGTTGGGATTAACTTAGAAAAATTCTGAGATAGGGGGAGAAGCATGGTGCCGAGCACTTCGAGAGAGATCGCAATAAAAAGAAAAAAGTACCAATTCATTCTTTTCGCCACCTTAATATATTAGGGCCCACTAGTTCAGGTTGATTATAAAAATTTTCTAAAGAAAATCATAAGTAGTGACCCTTTCTAAGACAAGAAAAACAAAATTTCTTTCGCAATCATAAACATCAAACAAGCGCCCGAGCCTATAAACATTAGGGCTCTATATGAAACATTATTCGAAGTAATCTGTATAACGGAGTGAACAATCCTAAATACCGCATAAAGCCATGCTAGATAAAGATGAGTGATGTCTACATGCTCCATTAAGTAGATATAAATGACGAGAGCATAAAAGAGAGTTGGCTGCTCAAATAAGTGATTGTAATTGTCTGTTATATTTCTTGCAGCACTTGGCAAGTTTGGCCTCAAATCCTCCGAATGTTTTGCGGCTTGCAACTTTCCGAAATATTTTATAATTGAGGGTACCCTAGTCGCTGCTAGGAGCATAAACAAAATCCCTGAGAGAATAATTACAAGAAACATTGGGTATAAAATCTCCATAAGATATCCTTCAGTCCTTGTTT
>CAJWLI010000226.1 GCA_913043075.1 uncultured Gammaproteobacteria bacterium | reverse complement strand
AATTTTCTGATTCTGCGGGCCAGTCTCAAAGAAAACATCAACACCAAGATTACTAAAACAATTAGGGAGATTACTGATAAATTCACTATTCGCTGCAGAGCGTCTCGCCTCAGCTCTAGAATTCTTTCTGTATTCTGCTTGAGCAGGACCGTTCCTATTATTTCGTTTTGCGAGATTATAGGGTGGCCGGCAACGATCATCTCTCCATCCGCCTCGGAGTATCTGCGCTGATAATTTGGCTCTCCGCTTAAGGCGCTGCTTAAGACCTCGGTCTCAGCCGATTCTGAGGTAGGCAAGTTGGATTCAATTATTCGATAAATCGGTTTCATGACAAAAGCGATGAACGCATACCACGGGTTGTCTCGTGCTTCTGGAGAGTCGGTAGCGGTGTCATCTGACAGATAACTGCCTATTTCTGCTCTGACTCTTTGCTGAGCGTCTATCACTTGAATATTTGCCCCCGAATATCCGAGGCCCTGAATAATGCGAAGCACCTCTGGAGATTTTAACAGCACAAGTCCGTAGGCTTCATTTCCAGCGGTTGGCAGCGTCCCTGTGATTGATTTGATTACTCTTTTTTCGGGGTCATCGACGTCCACAACTGCTAGTCCAAACTGACGAGCAGATCCAAGTAGTTCCAGAGGAATACGGAATTCAATGACATAACCTTCTTCTGTTTTGGCCGTAAACCCTTGGATTCTGTTCTCTGGCTCACCTCGAATCGCGTATCGCCAGTCATTGTCGATCAGATAAGCGGTGGTAACACCGGGCTCTATGGAAGTAAGAACAATATTTTTTACCAGTTTGTCTTGCCCAGTAAAGGTTAGCCTTAGATGATCAGATAGGTCTAATCTTAATATGTTTCGATCTCTGTACACTAAAGCGTCGTCTTTTATTTTAACGAACGCATAAAGTTGGTCGTTATGCTCTCCCAGCGCGAGGAAAAATTGATTTGGGTCGGAATTAGGCTCTTCCTCAGAGAATAAATTACCAAAACCAATGTTGTATTCGAGCACGTCCTCCCAATCATTTTCTTTTCCGTCAATGCGTATAGGCGTTTCTAAAGGGTGGGCATAAAGCTGCTCATATCCCTCCGGGGAGAGAGGCAAGTCGTAAAATAGATCCGAGCGTCCATTAAGAAGGGTAGAAATTCCTTCGGCCGTAAGTAACTGGGCGTTTGCTTGACTGTCTACTAAAAAGTCTTCCATTTCTGATACGTATAGGTAGCTAAACCAAGGTATTACTACAAAGGCAAAACTCATCAAAACCAGGAGCTTCGTTCCTAGGCGAGGTCCTTTTGCGTGGCTTACAGACACAGCATTTCTCTCCCAATTAGATTCTTATTTGGATGCCCATCTGTAGCCATATCCGTATTCACTTCTAATGCAATCAAAACTAGGGTCAATTGATTCAAATTTTTTTCTAATATTTCGCATGTGGGTGTTGATGGTGTTATTCGTCACAAGTGATTGCATGGTAGCATTCATGAGTGTGTCATAAGATACTGCGTGACCGGGTACTCGAACCAGCTTGGCTAACATCCTAAATTCCGTTCCAGACAGATTAATTGCCTGTTCCTTCCATGAAACTAATAAAGCTTCCTGATCGATCGACATTTCTCCGACCATCTTTGCGGACTTTGCGGTGCCATCAGATTCAATGCGGGCTGTATTTATTCTTAGCAAAGAACTGATCCTTTCGGCGAGATAATTAAGCGAGATTGGTTTCGGAAGATAATCCCAAGCGCCGAGCCGCAATCCCGAGATTTTATCGATTTCTGCTATTCGCTCTGTAAGAAAAATAACTGGCAAGTTTGGGTTTTTTCCTAGGAGTTCTCTGCATAGTTCGAACCCGGCATCCACTTCATCACCAAGTATGATGTCGAGAATGGCCAAATCGGGCATTTCATTTTCAAACCCTGCTATAGCTTCGGAGCGATTGCGATAGGCAGTGACGTCGTATCCTTTTTTCGTTATGGCGTCGACATAGTTGTTTCTTTGGTCTGAATCGTCTTCAACGATCGCGATAATTTTTGCCATATGACCTCCTAAAAACCCACATAGTATAGCAATAAAGCTAAAATCTATTTGTAAGAT
>CAJWLI010000225.1 GCA_913043075.1 uncultured Gammaproteobacteria bacterium | reverse complement strand
ATTGTCTTTTCTCCCACCATGGAAAAAATTCTGGCATGTCCTCTGACACTTTATCTTTGAACTGAGCAGGCCTCTTTTCAAGAAAAGATTGCACTCCTTCATGAGCGTCGGCGGACTTCCCCGTAAAATAAACGCCTCGGCTATCAATTTTATGAGCTTCCATTGGATGATCCGCACCCAACATTTTCCACATCATTTGGCGTGTCATCGCCACCGAAACAGCGCTTGTTTGGTTAGCGAATTCAGTGGCTAGTTTTTTTGCGTCTGCCAGAAGATCGCTTTCTTTATGAATGCTTCTGATGAACTTTCGCTCGAGAGCCTCTGAAGCATCGAATATTCTTCCCGAATAGGTCCATTCTAGGGCAGTGTTGATTCCGACGCATCTTGGCAAAAACCAGCTAGAGCAAGCTTCTGGGACGATACCTCTTTTAGAGAAAACGAACCCATATTTTGCGTTTTCTGAAGCCAGCCTAATGTCCATAGCGCATTGCATCGTAGCACCGACTCCTACTGCGGGACCGTTACAAGCGCTAATAACCGGTTTCATGCACTCGAAAATTCGTAGCGTTAAAACTCCTCCGCCATCTGGATGGATCCCTCGGCCATCAGAATCGTAATCAAAGGTTGTGTTGCCTCCCGAAAGATCAGCTCCGGCACAAAAAGCTCGTCCCTTACCAGTGAAAATAATTGCTTTAACGTTATCGTCACTGTCCGCACGGTCCAATGCATCTAAGATCTCTGAAGACATCTTACCGTTAAGAGCGTTTAATTTTTCAGGACGATTCAAGGTGATGACAAGGATGTTGTTTTCGACTTCGTAATTAATCGCTTCGTAATCCATTACTTTCCTCTCTTTTGTCGCAGTGATTGATTTAAGATCCGTTAGACTCCAATTCTTCCTCGGTTAGCTCGAGGTATTTAGTTAGGTAATTAACAAAAAAATAAAACGGCAAAGTATCCGCAAGCGCGACACAAAGCTTGAATAAATAATTGCTTCCCATCAGGGCCAGCATCGCGCCGCCCGATATCACTCCAGCAAAAAACTGCGCGCCAAATGTAACGGTTATCACCATGAAAGAATCTACTCCCTGGCTTATAATTGTGCTTCCGTTGTTTCTAAGCCATAGATGCTTACCTTTCGTTAGCTTTTTCCAGAAATGGAACATATAGACGTCACAGTATTGGGCCGCAATGTATGCCATCATAGACGCAACCACCGCCCCTGAGGTCGTTGCGTATATGAGACTAAATAATTCTACTTGCCCGTCTAAATTTGATCCGTCTGGCAGCGCTACAGGGCTGGCCAAGTCAAGCGATTGCCACGGGGGTTGAGCGTCTAGAGGGGCCGAGGGCAACTGTTGTGCTAACCAGATTGTGGCGATGATAAAACAGTTGAGCACTAAACCCACTGTAACCATAAAGTTTGCTCGTTTTCGGCCATAGAGTTCACTGATGAGATCAGTACATAAAAACGTCAAGGGGTAGGGAAGAACTCCAACCGCCAGTGCCATCGGTCCTAGCTGAACAAAGCGGGTTATTCCGATTATGTTTAACATTGTCATGGCGCAAAGAAACAAGCCTGCTAGAACCAAGAACACGCGCTCTCGTTTTTCGATCAGTTGGGCATTTAATACACGACTAGTTGTTTGAGTGTTCATTAACTCTCTATTTGTCCAAGGTTAGCGTGAATAATTGTCCCATTTACTACTGGATTTTCGCACGCAAACTTTATGGTCGACGCGATTTCCTCCGGCTCAATCAATCGCCCATAGGCGGAAAGGTTACCAACGGCCTCTAAAGCTTCCATCGAGCCGCCGACATGTTCTCTCAGCATTTCGGTGTCAGTAAAACCCGGACAAATACAGGCTGTATGAATTCCGCTACCCACTAAATCCTGACAGGTTGCTCTCATCATGCCGATGACTGCGTGCTTGGAACTAACATAGCTGAAAGAATTTTTGACCGCTTTCTCAGATAATGTTGATCCTATATAGATTATTGAAGAACCAGAACTCATTTTTGGGATCAGGAATCTGTTCAACATTTGCGGTGCAACTACGTTTAGCGCAAGGACACGCGAGAACTGCTCCTGATCAAGGGTCTCGATATTATCATTCAATAAGA
>CAJWLI010000224.1 GCA_913043075.1 uncultured Gammaproteobacteria bacterium | reverse complement strand
CTCGGGCTATCCCCCGCTACTGGGTAGATTCCTACGCGTTACTCACCCGTTCGCCACTCGTCAGCATCAAGTTCACCCCGAAGGGATCACAGCGATCTGTTACCGTTCGACTTGCATGTATTAGGCCTGCCGCCAACGTTCAATCTGAGCCATGATCAAACTCTTCAATTAAGAGTATTTCTTTGAAACCCCTCGTTACACTCTTTTGAAGCTCTCTCAGGGAATCAATAGCGGTTAAAGTCCGCCAATCTTTTCAATGCGCCTCTATTTCAAAACGCAAGGCTCAGCAAAGCAAAATTACCTTGTATTTAGTAAGTATCACTCAATAAATTGTTGGTAACTTGTTGCTGAATATTTATCGTATCCCATCAACAAGTACCCACACCTATTGCTTGTTTCTTAATTTTTAAAGAGCTGCTTCGAGTTCAAAACCTCTTTGCGCTGCGCAAAGAATCCCTCGCCGAACTAAATCACCGATGGGAAATATGATCCTGAATGATTCGAAACGCTGTCTCTTCCGAAGACAGCTTGGACACTATTTCTTGTTCTTGTCCTTTCTAGTCTACTCGACTAGAGCCACGCATTATACGCCAAAGCTTGCGTTTTACAACCGTTTATAGAACATTTCGGTTTTACCGACAATGAGAGCGTCTTCGCTCAACCACTTATAATCATCGGGCGTGTTTTTCATTAACCCTAGGCTTTAAAAATCGGAGTTCTTGATTTGGATCTCCTCCAGGCTTTTGACAATCCAAGTCCGAGCAGAGCGAGGTAAGCGCAAAGAAGAAATACCGCAAATGAAAAGTTTTCTTTTGCTGACAAGAAAACGTGAAAAACAACTAACCCCGCGATCAAATATACGGATCGATGCAGATACACCCAAGCTCTTCCCAAATTTCGTGCGGCAGAATCAATCGAGGTTGCGGCTAATAAGAAAAGGAAAAAGTAAGCAAGCGAACCAAGAATGATCCGTTGTTTAGTCAAAAGATCATGATAGTATTTTTCGAACTCTAATCCCGCTAAGAAAATCAGGTAACTCACGAGATGCAGAGTCGCGTAGAAAAAAACTGAAAGACCCAAGATTCTTCTCATTCTTGGAACTGCTAGATTTTTCGAAGGTCTTCTCAGATGACTGAAACTTAAAGTAATGAAAAGAAATACGATAGCCGCTTGGCCAAAAAATGTAACAAGTTCCATTCCAGGATCAGCGCCGAAATAATTTTTGTCGAAAATCAGTGAACAAATGGCTCTAAGAAAAACCCAAAGAAATGGAACAGCACAAATGGAAAGGAAGGCGAAAGTCGGCATCAGTAAAACTTTTTAAGATCCATTCCCCTGTAGAGATAAGCAACTTCATCTCCGTAACCATTAAACATTTCCGTCGGCCTGATATTTGGCGAAAAAATAGAGCTAGGCAGACGCCTTTCAGTGGCCTGGGACCATCGCGGATGATCCACCGAGGGGTTTACGTTAGAGTAAAATCCATATTCTCTCGGATTACTCTTCATCCAAGTCGTAACTGGCCTTTCCTCAACAAATTCAATTTTGACAATAGATTTGATGCTCTTAAACCCATATTTCCAAGGCACAACAAGTCTAATAGGAGCCCCGTTCTGGTTTGGTAATATCTTCCCATACATTCCCAATGCCAGAAAACTTAGCTCGTTTGTGGCCTCGTCCATTCTCAAGGCCTCAACATAAGGATACTCGATTGCAGAGAACAGCCTTTTTTGCCCAGGCATCTGAATCGGATCGTAAAGAGTCTCAAATTTTACATATTTAGCGTTCGAACGAGGCTTAAATCTTTTTATTAGGCTGAGCAAGGGAAGACCTACCCAAGGGATAACCATAGACCAAGCTTCGACGCATCGGAGACGATAAATCCTCTCTTCTAAAAGATGCGGCCGGACAAGATCTTCTAAGTGATATATTCCTGCTCCATCGCACTCTCCCTGAACCGAAACCTCCCAAGGATCAGTAACAAATTTTTTTGCGTTTTTTTTTGGATCCGACTTTCCTGAACCGAACTCATAAAAATTATTGTAGCTCGAGGCGTAATTGAAAGGAGTAGACTCAGCGAGTTTTGCTGCATCTTCTTTTAGTCTTGATCTTATTTTCTGAGATAACATCTGATGAAACCCAGACCT
>CAJWLI010000223.1 GCA_913043075.1 uncultured Gammaproteobacteria bacterium | reverse complement strand
ATTTTCCTCTAAATCCCCAATAGCGGGAAGCGCGTTAAAAGCGATCTGTTGCGGATAAACGGCGCTTTCAATGGGTTGAACATTCAACAAACGCGCGGTCTGTCCCGCCAATTCCTCAACCCCTTTTTTACCAGAACCCGATACTGCCTGGTAGGTCGCTACATTTATGCGACGAATGCCTACGGCTGATCGGATAGGCTGAAGCGCTACCAACATGCCGATAGTGGAACAATTTGGGTTAGCGATAATGTTAGAGTCTTTAAACCTCTCTATCTTTAAAGGATTAACTTCAGGAATGATCAATGGGATATGGTCCTCTCTTCGAAACAGAGAGGTGTTGTCTATCACAACGCAACCTGCCTTGGCGGCTCTCGGAGCATATTCCTGAGAAATACTGCTGCCTGCCGAAAAGAGAGCTATGTCTGCTTTTTTAAAATCGAATTCTGACAAAGCCTGAACCGAAAAGTTCTTAGATTTATATTGATATCTCTTTCCCACCGATTTCTCACTCGCCAACAAAAACAGATCCTTTACAGGAAACCCTCTAGACTCGAGAATCTCAAGCATGACCTCGCCGACAGCGCCGGTTATGCCAACGATTGCAACACTGAACTCTTTCATTTTCTTTTAATACTTTCCTTTATGTTGGGCCAACTTCCGACTCTAACTTTCTTTGTAACAGTGATAAACGTTCGCAACAAAAAAATTCTAACTCACTCTCCTTTTTGCACATCAGCATTCTGCCCTCGATGACGGAGGAGATGGTCCACTAAAACTATGGCCACCATCGCTTCCGCAATCGGTGCGGCTCTTACTCCGACGCAGGGATCATGCCTACCTTTAACAATTATCTCGGTTTCAGCACCTTTACTGTCCACCGTTTTTCCCGGGGTAGTAATACTAGAGGTAGGTTTCAAAGCAATGCTTGCAATAATATCTTGCCCAGAAGAAATACCACCTAAGATTCCTCCTGCGGAATTACTGATAAATCCGGAGGACGAGATCTCGTCGCGATGTTGCGATCCTCTCATTTTTACTACCTCAAAACCCTCTCCGATCTCAACGCCTTTGACTGCATTGATTCCCATAAGGGCGCTAGCTAAATCAGCGTCAAGCTTCCCAAACACTGGAGCTCCCAAGCCTACTGGGACATTTTTTACAATCACCTTGATTCGCGCACCAACAGAGTCACCCTCAGATCTTAACCTTTCAATCAATTCTTCCATCCGAGCCAGTTTTGACCTGTCTGGACAGAAAAAGGGGTTAGCATCGATCTCATCCAGATCAATGGTCTCAGCAACAATATTTCCCATTTGCGCCAAGTAACCGATAATCTTTATGTCATGTTTTTCGGCTAAGTATTTTTTTGCAAAGGCTCCCGCCGCTACTCGCATTACGGTCTCTCTCGCTGATGCCCTGCCCCCGCCTCTATAATCTCGAACACCATATTTTTTTTCATAAGTATAATCTGCGTGAGACGGCCGATACTTGTCTTTAATTTCAGAATAATCTCTTGATCGCTGGTTCTCGTTTTCGACAACTAAGCCTATAGAAGTCCCCGTAGTTCGACCCTCGAAAACACCCGATAAGATTTTGACGGAGTCAGACTCTTTCCGCTGCGTAGCAAATTTGCTGGTCCCGGGTTTCCTGCGATCTAACTCAGCCTGAACTTCTTCTGCACTAATTTCTAAGCCTGGAGGACATCCATCAATTACACAACCGAGTGCAGGCCCGTGGCTCTCTCCAAAGGTGCTGACTTTAAACATCTCTCCAAACGAATTGCCCGACACAATCAAACCCTCTATTTCGAGATCAGAAATGAAATTTCTGATCTCCTAACAGAATCTTTTCTTAACCGTTCTGCCATATTCCAAAAAAGTTGTTGGTGTTAAGCTGGTGCGCAATCACGCTAAACCCAGCGACTATATTCTAACTCGATCCAGGGGATTCAAGCACGCGAATATCTTGCAAAAGATCACCGGGCGTATCTGCTGGCAAACTTACGATGTCTACAATCCCGCCAAACCTTTCCTCTATAACCTTGGGGAGCTCCTCATGTCTGCCCACTGCTGCAAAAAGATGCACTACATCATCGGAAACTTCATTTGTCATTTGATCCCATAGCCCCTTTTTTGAGAGGTCGTTCAACTTCAACCCTAAATCTTTCAAATCATGAGCTTCAAGTACCGGCCAGT
>CAJWLI010000222.1 GCA_913043075.1 uncultured Gammaproteobacteria bacterium | reverse complement strand
AGAGAGATAGAAAAAAGGGTCGCTCATTTCAATAAGTCCTCGGCAAACGGCTAGTGCGAAAATTTCTTGTTTTCTCATTAGCAGTAATTTTGTTTTTAGGAGCGGCTTTCAGAGCCTCCCTCGAATTTGAAAAACCCCAAGATTTAACGATTGAATTCCTAACAAAATCCTTAATGCAAAATTCAGCGAGGGCGTTTCCATCGCCTGATGCGCTTCAAATCTTTATGTGCGGGACTGGCGGACCGATAGGCAATTCGGGCCGGGCTCAAGCATGTATTGCAGTCATCACCCCAGAACACTTTTATTTAGTAGACGTTGGAGCAGGGTCGACAGCTAACCTACAAAAATCTGGCCTGCCCATGGACAGGCTCAAGGGAATTTTCATAACACATTTTCATTCAGACCACATTGCTGAAATATACGAAGCAAATCTCATTTCTTGGGTTGCCGGCCGATCCGAACAACTCAATCTATTTGGTCCGAAAGGTATAAGAACCTTAGTAAAGAGTATCAACGAGACATATTCATTCGATCGAGGGTATCGGACGAAGCATCACGGAGAAGATCTTCTGCCCTCGAACCTTGGATTAATCGCAGACAAAAAAATTCGTCCAGGGAAGCAGATAATAGATGGAGAACTCGTTGTTACTCCTTATCTCGCCGATCATAACCCGGCCCATCCAGCCGTTGGGTATCGTTTTGACTATCGTGGGCGAAGCGTTGTGATCTCCGGTGACGGAAACATCAATCAGCAAACAAAATTGATCAGTAATTCAACCGACATTCTTTTTCATGACGCGCTCTCGCGAGGCCTTGTCTCTAACTTGGAGCACGCCGCAAGAGATTTAGGATTAGATCGATTATCAAAAATTTTCTTTGATATTCAGGACTATCACGCCTCCACCACAGCTATTTCCGTGATGGCAAGGGATATCGATGTTAAGTTAGTTGTTTTCTATCACCTTGTCCCAGCAACGGACGCTTACCTCGGAGAGAGAGAATTCAAAAGGAATATGCCAGAAAATTTTTTAATCTCAAAAGAAAGACAATGGTACATACTACCCTCAGGAGAAGAGGAGATAAAAATAATAGGGGATTAGAGTTTAAACTACTCTCTCTCCGCTAACCGTAGCATTCCCCACAAGCAGCTTTTTTTCGTCTCTTTCTAACCAAATATCGCATTCGATATCTGTCCCATCTATTTGTGTAACCTGTCCCTTCGCAATAACAAGGTCTTCGCTCAGAACGATATGGGGAAACGTCATAAATATTCTCTTGACACAGCCCGGTCCAGCCCAATCGTGCAACATATTGACCATGTAACTCAGTCCTAGTGGTCCTTGATTGATGGTCTTTTTTCCGACTTCGAAAGGCAGACTGTCTACAAGATTTGGGTCCCAGTGCACTGGATTAGGGTCTCTCAAAATAGCTGCCATCGTTCTCATTCTTGATCGCTCTACGGACGGCATCTCCCATGACGGTATACTAAACCCAACCTCAATCTTCATCTGAGCGCCCCCGATTGTAATGCCAAATAATGGTTGAACTTGCGACAGGGCTTCCTTCTAACGCTAAATCAAAACGAAACTGGATTCGATCAAATACTCGCCCCGCCTCATTCTTTCTTTCCGCTCCCTCGATTTTCCCGGAGATTTTATAAGTGACCTCTTCAAGCAAAGGCTGATGTATCTCCCACTCATAACTTTCAATTCCGATCGAAAAAGGCGAATTAGCGTGTCCTAACTCAAACATCTCTCCAATAGACGTCCCTGCACCGAGTATCGGAACATGGAAAAGTGCAACCGGATGAGCAAGCCCATTCGGTAGAAGCTCGCTACCAGTGCATTCAGTTAATAAGAAGTTTTCCCAATGAGCGATAATATATTCGCCCCCCGGGAACTGGTGCCCAATAATCTTTTTTAAGGTTTCTTCAGTCGGAGTTTCCATGGAGGAAGCTTAACTTTTTTAACTTCAAAACGCGAAATGATTTAAAAATCTAATGTCATTTTTTTACAGAGCAAGCAAAAATAGATACATTATCTTTCATAAAAAAGAGGTTAGAAAATGGTTGCTTCCCCAGAAGGGTATGAGGTTGCAAAGGTGGAACAGTGGATAAGCGAAAATATCAGTGAGTTGTCGCCGCCGCTAAATTGGATTCGCCTAGAAGGCGGACACTCCAACCTTACATACAGAATAGAAGATAGCTCAGGCAAAAAGGCAGTAATAAGACGGCCTCCTCAAGGAGTTTTGCTTCCAAAAGCGCATGACATGAGCAGGGAATGGGCTTTGATTTCGGCTTTGGGCTCCACTCCCGTTCCTGTGCCCGAAGCGCTCGGCTTTTGTGAAAGTCCTGACATAACGGGGGCTTGGTTTTACG
>CAJWLI010000221.1 GCA_913043075.1 uncultured Gammaproteobacteria bacterium | reverse complement strand
TAGTTACCACCATTTTCAAAGATTTTTGCTAATTTAGAGGCAATCGCTATGGTTTGAGGATGTCTGGAACCTAGCAAATTTGCGGATTGATTCAGAGCTTTGCCATAAGACTCACTTGCCCTTCTCGGATTACCCATCTCTAACGCGATCGCTCCAGTTCTCCGGTATAACGCTATCAACAGCCAATGCTCCGCTAAAGTCTCTTTAGCTCTTGCCTCACCTTTTTCTAAAAAATCAAGAGCTCGGTCTATTCTGTTTTTCCCCCTCATTTTCTCAGCTTTTATAAAAAGCTTTTCTGCCCTTGAAAAAGCTCTGATTTCATCTCGAGTGGGAGAAGCCAAATTAGAAGAACCTTCTAAATCCAACGGAACAAAAGTCGACACGATGGTCTGAAGGTGCTGCAAGTCAGATACATAAAGAGGCTGAGTGTCTGAGCCTATGGAATTTACTGCGCCTAGCAAAGAGGTTTGTAAAGATTCAACTTTATATTCGGATGAAAGCTGTAACCTAATCGCTTCTATCAGACCAGAATCAACCGATAACTCCGCGTCGTTCAAATCAGTAAGAGAAGAGCTCCCCTCGAAACTTTTTTCGAGCAGACCGCCATAATCCAAATCTTCTGCTGACAAATTTGCTGACATGCAGAATACAAAGATCGTTATCTCAACAAGGAATGCAACTATTCTTTTCACTTGGCCTCTACCTATATCCTTATTTGGAAGGGTATTTTCTTTTTAATATAGACTATTTCTAATCCTCTTGGGCTGGAAATTTCGCTAGGTAGACTTGGAACCAAATGCTAAATTACGAGTTTCGTAGAATAACAATAAGTAAATTAGTTAGCTTTGTTAGAGAATAATCTTCCAAAACCATGTAGCGGGCTGGCAAAAGCCATCGGGACATCTGTAATGTTTGTTTTCGGCTGGAAAAAAGCTGGAAGCCTCCCTACACACCGTAATGTAGTTGTTATTGCCGCACCCCACACAAGCAACTGGGATTTTATCTTTTTAATAGCCGCAGCCTACTCTTTTGGATTCAGCATTAATTGGCTTGGAAAGGATTCTTTGTTCAAAACCCCTCTCTCGCCGCTGTTTAGATTGCTGGGCGGCATTCCTGTAAATCGATCAAAACCCGGAAACCTTGTAAAGACGATCGCTAAGAGAATAAAAGAAGACCTTGGAGTAGCAATCGTCGTGCCACCCTCGGGAACGAGGGAAAAAACCGATTATTGGAAGTCTGGTTTCTATCGAATAGCTCAGTCTGCGAAAATTCCGATTGTTTGCGGATATTTAGACTATAAGAAAAAAGAAGCGGGCCTGGGCCCTACTTTTTTTCCAACGGATCTCATTTCTGATATGAATTTCTTGCGTAATTTTTACTCGAAAATAAACGCGAAATACCCCTCAAAAAAAAGCCGGATCAGGCTAAAAGACGAAAGCCAGGAGCTCTAAGCTCTCTGGGACTTCATCAATTAATGAGCTCCTCCATCGACCGCAATAATAGATCCAGTTGTGTAAGCCGCCATTCCGCTCGCGAGGTAAAGAGCTGCTCCCACGATTTCGTCAGGTTCGCCACCCCTCTTCATCGGAATCGTCTTCTCTGCGCGCTTAGTAAATTCATCCAAGTCCCATGCCTTACTTATATCGGTCAAGAATGGGCCTGCCATGATGCAATTAACTCTCACTTTTGGTCCCAAGGCATGAGCAAAGGACCGTGTTATAGCATTTAGTCCTGCTTTGGCAGCACCATACGGCTCAGAACCTGGGCTTGCATTCACGGAAGCGGTGCTAGAGATGTTAATAATACTGCCTCCATCTCCTTCTATCATTCGAGAGCCAATGTTGGCGCTAAGACGAAAAGGACCTTTTAAATTTACTCCGATCACCTTATCAAAAAGTTCTTCAGATACTTTATCCAAAGAAGGATAAAGAGGAGACATCCCAGCATTATTAATCAAAACATCAACGCGCCCAAACTCTTTGTAGACTGCCTCTACCATGTTATCCATCGAGTCCCACTCGGCCGCATGTGCCGCGAATGGAAATGCCCTAACCTGGTATGCTTGCTCGATTTCTTCAGCTGTACTAACACAGGAATCCATTTTTCTTGATACTATTGCGACATTAGCGCCGTTTCTTGCAAACCCAAAAGCCATCGCCCTACCAAGTCCCCGGCTACCTCCAGTTATCAAAACTACTTTGTCTTTTAAATTTAATTGGTCCATAAATCTCTCTCCGGCAAAGATACGCCCCCATCGCCTCCAGCATGTCTCTTAAAGAGGAAACAAACAGAAAACAGAAGCCAATCGCTAATTTCGAGCACTAAAAATAACAAATGCTTAACAAACTAGATACACTGAGTTTCACCATAAAAATAATGATCCAAAA
>CAJWLI010000220.1 GCA_913043075.1 uncultured Gammaproteobacteria bacterium | reverse complement strand
CTCATCATTCCTACGCCCTCGCCCATTGGTTCCAGCCTGATTCCCGTCAGATTTTCTGTGTTTAGTTGAGCTGCTACCCACTCCTTGGTGATTTCATCTAAGCTTGATGGTATTGCTTCCATATTGGTGATCTACTTTTTTCTATAATCTAGATCCTAACAGGGGGTCGTTTGATGTTAAAACCCTTCTTCTAAAAATAGTTTCTGGTTCAACCACAAGGGCTTAATTGATTTCAAATAATCCATCATCATGGTTTAATTCTTTAAAGTCGCATGCCATGAATTCTGTACCTTAGACATCGAGTGGAGCCAAACTTATGAGCAAAGCAGCTAATTGGATTAATCTCAACGGGAAAGTAGCCCACGTTACTGGCGGAGGAAAGGGCATAGGAAGGGCGATAGCGACAGCTCTTTCGATGGCTGGAGCCAAAGTAATGGTAAGCGATATTAACGAAGAAAGTGCCGAAGAAACAGCAATCGAGATAGATGGTTCTTATCTGCAATTAGACGTTTCCAATTCAGAGGCGGTTTACTCAGCTCTCTCAGAAACCGAATCGGTTTTTGGTGGAATAGATATCCTTGTTAATAACGCTGGTTTGTATGAAGGCTATGGCGGTCCGATCGAGTCCATCTCGGATGAGAAATGGAGAGCTCTCTGGAGTGTCAATGTAGACGGAGTCTTCTATTGTTGCAGGACCGCGGCGGACATAATGAAACGGCGAGGTGGAGGTAAAATCATTAACGTTTCCTCTACGCAGGCTAGAACTCCGGGAGTCGGGGTTTCGTATGACGGTTCGAAAGCCGCTGTGGAAATGATGACTAAGACGCTGGCCCTAGAGTTAGCCCCTTTTAATATCAATGTAAACGCTCTCGCCCCCGGGCCTACCTGGGTTCGTGATGGAGAAGCGCCACCGGTCAGCGCTCAAAATCAATTTAACAATGAGGATCCGCTGTCAAGGGCTGTCGGCAATCGTATAGAGCGGCTTCCCCTGGGTCATTGGGGTGACCCGATGGAGCAAGGCAAGGCAGCAGTTTTTCTGGCTTCAGAAATGAGTGCGTTTGTAACAGGCGCTTACCTTCCTTGCGACGGCGGTTGGTTAGCATTGTAGGATAAAAATCCTGTGAAAAGATTACAAGAACTTAGCGCGAAAGCCATTGGAGCAGAAAACGATACATAAAAAACCGCTTCAAACTGCGGACAAGGCTAAGGCAGCTATTAAACAAACACAAGCTTATTAAAATTCTAACAAACCAAAAGTTGGGTTACTCTAGTGCGCTTAATCAAACTATTGAGGGAGAAATTTAAGCTCTTGAAAATCCTGACTGAAAGGCAGTTCCAGCGCCGAGAAAAAATTTTATCTACCGCAAGAAGATTGATTGAGCAAGAAGGTTACCAGGGAGTTACCATGCGTGAGCTAGCAAGGAGAAGCAGCGTCACTCCGAAGACTCTCTACGATCAATTTGGTAGTAAAGATAAGCTTTTGCTCACAGCGATGAAAGAGCGGTTTCGTCACACTTATGAAGCTATTGCGGCCGAAGAAATAAAAGTTGGGTTTGACAAACTCGTTTTTGTGCTGGACACCGTAATGGAAATCTCCGCAAAGAATTTAAACTTCGCGAGAGGGATTGCTGCCTTGAAAGCCTCTGATCACCGAGACCTTGTTGAAATTCGAAAACTTGCTTATCTTCAAGCACTCTCTCAGATCAGGGATGAAGGAGATTTCTTAGACTGGGTTAATATTGATGTGATGTTAGAGACTTTTTATAGAGCAGTTAGCGGGCTTTATTTTTCCTGGTTCTCGGGCGCTTCAGGGACTGTTGGGCTTGATTTCGAAGAACTAACTGGGGCTCTAAAATTGCATGCTTGTCTTGTGTTGGCTGCTTACACAAAAGGCAATACCCACTCAAAAGCTATGGAATATGTAAAGGCCTACGCGAAAAATTCTACCGATCAGACTGCGGATTCTTTTCGAGATTCACTAATATCTTGAATTAATTTGACTTGAGTTAGCCTATCCAGAGCGAGACGTCCATGCCGCCAATGGGTTTTTCGAGTTGGGGCAGGGAAGTATGCAATGCACTTTAGATCAAGACATAAAAAATATTCTCTCCTCTGCAAGCAGGCCTGAGGTCTCGTGTTTACGAAGGTGCATATCTTTCCGATCAAGAAAGCGAGGTAAGCCGATACCATGAATTGATTGCATAGAGGGTTGCAGACCGAAAAAAAATCAGAAAAAATGTACCCGCCTTAATATCATTCGAAGCTCGCGTTTTACGCAACTAATCTAGGATCACATTATGAATATTAATCGACAATGGCTGTTAGCTAAGCGACCTTTTGGGATGGTAGGAAAAGACAATTTTGAATATACAGAAAGCCCGATTCCTGAACCTGCGGACGGCGAGGTTTTAGTGAGAAACCTCTTCTTATCCTTCGACCCGACGCAAAGAGGTTGGATGGAGGATAGGGAGA
>CAJWLI010000219.1 GCA_913043075.1 uncultured Gammaproteobacteria bacterium | reverse complement strand
GTCAGAATTGATATTCGATCGAAATCTCGTGTTGGTCAAAGTGATTTAGGCGTTAACGCAAAAAGGGTTCTAGTCTTTATCAAGAGGTTCACTTCAACGAACTGATTTTTTTCACTATTAAGTCATTAAGTTGTTTTGGGTTAGCTTTTCCAGAGGTTTGTTTCATTATTAAGCCTACAAAATAACCCAGAACCTTGGTTTTCCCTTTTTTGATTTGCTCAATTTGTTTAGGGTTGTTTTGGAAAGCTTCGTCAATTAAATCGTCTAATTGGCCTCCATCGGATAGCTGAGCGAGATCTTCTTCTGTTATCACCTTGTCTACGGAAAATGATTTTCCCTCCCAAAGCTTTCCAAATATTTTTTTGGCTGTTGTGATTGAGATAGTTCCGTCTGATGTTCGCCTTATCAAGTCGCAAAGTTGATTTGGCGATACAGGAGAGTCCTTTATCGTAATCTCGACGTTGCTCAACCGGTTAAACATTTCTCCTTTTAACCAATTTACTATTTGCTTTGAGTCTCTATTCAGTTCGTAGCAGCTTTCATAAAATTTCGCTAACTCTAAATCATTGCTCAAGAATTTTGCATCACCTTCATCCAATCCATGCTCTTTGGCATATCTATTCATCTTCTCTAAAGGTAATTCTGGGAGCGTTTTCTTGATCTGATCAATGTAATTTTGATCAAGCGATATTGGGAGGAGATCCGGCTCAGGAAAATATCGATAATCTGTTGCAGTTTCTTTACTCCGCATTGGCCGAGTTTCATTTTTTGTTGAGTCGTAAAGCCTCGTTTCTTGCGTGACTTTTTGTCCCGATTTTATCAGGTTTATTTGCCGCTTAACTTCGTGATTTATGGCGTATTTGAGAAACTTAAAGGAGTTAATATTTTTAATTTCGGTTCTAGTTCCTAATTCTTTTTCACCTTCTCTTCGAACAGAGACATTAGCATCACATCTAAAAGATCCCTCAGCCATATTACCGTCTGATATTGATAGATAGGTCACTAGTTGGTGTATCGATTTAGCATACTTTTCTGCTTCCTCGGCCGTTCGTATATCGGGCTCTGAAACAATTTCAAGCAATGGAATACCGGCTCTATTTAAGTCAACACCGGTCATATTAGGAAAAGCATCGTGCAAAGATTTTCCAGCATCCTCTTCTAAATGAGCTCGGTTTATTCTGATAGTTCTGGTTGCTCCGTTATTAAGTTCTATATCAATGCAACCGTTTTTGACAATGGGTTCATCCATTTGGGTTATTTGATAACCTTTGGGCAAGTCGGGGTAAAAATAGTTTTTTCGGTCAAAATGGGAGGTAGTTGCTATTTCTGCTCCAACACTAAGGCCGAATGCGATTGCTTTAGGAAAAATCTCTGCGTTAACTACAGGCAAAGTGCCGGGCAATCCAAGATCGATCTCATTTGCTTGTTCGTTGGGTTCGCCACCAAAAACTGTGCTGGCATCCGAGAAAATCTTAGACTTCGTCGAAAGTTGAACGTGAATCTCTAAACCTATAACCGTCTCCCATTGAGAATCTGTCATTTTGGAATATCCGGAGAGGTTAAGTGCCAATCTGTTATTGATTGGAACTGATGCGCTATAGCGAGAATCTGTGCTTCGTCGAAGTAATTTCCTATAAGTTGAACTCCTACAGGTAAGTTATTAACAAAACCGGCTGGCATAGATAAAGCCGGCAATCCGGCCAGATTCGATGAAGTTGTATATACATCTTGCAAATACATTTCTTTCGGATCGCCTGCTTTCTCTCCCAACCGGAACGCGGTGGAAGGAGTCGCTGGCGCAATAATCACGTCTACCTTTTTAAAAGCTTCAACAAAATCGTTTTTTATAAGTCTGCGAACTTGTTGAGCCTTTCTGTAAAAGGCATCGTAATACCCCGAGGTAAGGGCAAAGGTGCCAGCCATAATCCTATTTTTTACCTCCTTACCTAGTCCTTCAGTTCTGGATCTTTGATATAACTCCTTTAAATCAGATGGTTCGTCGCACCTATAACCAAATCTAACCCCGTCATATCTGCTTAGATTAGCTGAGCATTCCGCTGGCGCAATCACGTAATAAGCTGGAATCGCGTAGGAAAAATTTGGGAGATCTATTTCAGTGAAAGTCATACCAATTTTTTCTAATTCCTCTATTGTTTTTTCCATCACCAAACTGGTATCGGAATCAAGTTCTTTCATGAGGGGTTCGAAAACCCCTACTTTTAATTTGCCCAGCGGTCGTGAGAGAAGCGCACGGTAATCATCAACTTCGACTTGCGCAGAAGTAGAATCTTTTTTGTCGTGTCCCGACATTTCTTTTAGCATAATTGCGCAATCCTCAGCTGTCAGTGCCATGGGTCCAGCCTGATCGAGGCTTGATGCGTATGCAATCATTCCCCAACGAGAAACTCTTCCGTACGTGGGCTTAAGTCCAGTAATTCCGCAAAAGGAAGCCGGTTGTCTGATGCTCCCACCTGTGTCAGTGCCAGTAGCTGC
>CAJWLI010000218.1 GCA_913043075.1 uncultured Gammaproteobacteria bacterium | reverse complement strand
ATATACGACTCAAGAATCATGGAGTGGGATACTGGGCATTGGAGCGGTTTTATGTGGGAAGAGATCCCCAAAAATTGGCCGCTAGAGTATGAATCTTGGAGACAAGATCCGTTTAATTTCAATGAATTGGGCTGTGAAAGCTATCCCGATATGATCGAAAGAGCGAATCCGTTTGTTCAAGAATTAAAGCTTTCTAAAGAAAATACTATAGCGGTTGTATCCCACGGAATAATTGGAAGGGTAATGATCGGCCTGCTACTTAAGCACAGCGAGAAAGAAATGGTTTCATATCACCAGACTAATGACACGATAATAAAGGTAGTAATGTCCGGAGAAAAAGTTAAAGCATCACATTTTATCGGCGGCGAGGGTCCCTATGGAGGTTTACCAGGAACTATTTGATAAGATTGGCTAGTTGTAAACCACGTACGCTATTGCCAACAAATATCCTATCGGCGATTAAAAAATCACCCAGGCTTAAAATTTTTTCGTTAACTTCTTTTTTCTTCAACATAGATGCTCTTAAAGTACCAGGAAGCAGTCCGCATTCAACCGGAGGCGTATATAGCGATCCCTGTTTTTCCAAAAATATATTTGCGATCGAAGTTTCCGTTATCTGACCACTCTCATTGAACAGAAGCACATCGTCACAATCATAAACCTCCTTTTTAGCTTTGTCGTACACTTCTCTATTAGTAGTTTTGTGGAATAAGAATATGTTACGACTATCAACGGGGTACTTTGCTAACTTAAGTTTAACCTCTTTTCTAGAGGCGCTGAGTGGAAGGATCTCCAATTTTGGATCTCCCTCTTTATTAACTATTAACCGAATCTTCAGCGATTTGTCGCTCTCAATTTCTGATAGAAGAGCCCTCGCTTGATTCTCGTCAAATCGGTAATTAAAACGGGTAGCAGAACTTTTTATTCGATCAAAATGCTCTTCAATTAGATAAATTCCCTCTCTCGGTGTGTATTTCATTGTTTCAAAAAGTTCAAAAGGAAGAGAAGGGAAGTTTAAAATTTTTGCTTTTGCCAATGACTCCGCTAATTCTGCTTCTGGATCGGAATCCCAAACTATCCCGCTTCCAATTCCATATGTAGCACTTTTCTTAACCTTGTCGATATACATAGTTCTAATCGAAACATTAAAAAGGGTTTCTCCACCTGGTTTCAAATAACCCATGGCACCGGTATATACCCCCCGAGGATGTTGTTCGAGTTCAGCTATGATTTCCATGGCCCTAACCTTCGGCGCTCCTGTAACGGAAGCGCATGGGAAAACAGAAGAAAAAATTTCCGCGAGAGAACAAACTGTCTCTCCTACGACTGAGGATGTCTGCTGCCAGACTGTAGGAAAACTGTGAAGTTCAAATAACTTAGGGGTGCTGAGAGAACCTGGTAAACAAACTTTACCAAGGTCGTTTCTTACCATGTCTAAAATCATCAAGTTTTCTGCACGATCCTTTTCAGATGCCTTTAGATCTTCCTTGTTTTTTTGATCCTCTTCCCTGAATCTACCTCGTTCGCGAGTTCCTTTCATTGGCTGCATCTCTATGGTCTTCCCTATCTTCGAAAAGAAAAGCTCTGGGGAAGCGCTGCAAATGGAAAAATCATCGGATTCTAGAAGCATTGCATAAGGCGAAGGTTGGGTTCTAACTAGCCTACTAAATATATCTGTGGTCGAATTTTTCAAATCGCCACCTAATTTCTGTGTGAGATTGACTTGATAAACATCACCTCTCTCTAAAAAGTCTTTAATTCTTAATACAGAACTAATAAAGTCTTCACCTTCAGTTACCCGAGACAGTTCGATTGCATCATCGTTTTCGGTCAATTCAAAAGGGCGAGTAGCACGAAATTCCGTGAACCAGGCTAGCGGAGTATCTTTCAACTGGTGGTGTTTAAGAGCTAAGTCAAAACTACTTGCGGCCTCGTAAGACACGAAACCTGCTACGTAAAGTCCTTCCTTTGAGGAATTCTCAACGATATCGAGAATTTGAGGTACTTCTTTTCTATCAAAAGTGACATAAGTCCGAGCGGGATTAATCATTTCCATCAAGTCGTTCGTCTTTGAATCAAAGAACACTGCGCGAATCATAGTTTGCTCGTCTGCTTACTCGGGAGACAGCCTACCAATAATTAATTTCCGAAAAACATCAATTTTGGGCAGCTTGCTTGAACATAAGTTTAGTTTCTTCGGCAGTCTCTCTCAAATTAATGATTTTCCTTAGGTATTTTCCTTCGGTCGCCTCCATCGCATGGATTTCTTTAGCCGAGAAATCCGCTAATTCTGGCACCCATATTTTTATGTAAATACAATCAGGATCGAAATTTTTCTGCTGACGCCAAGGATTGAATATTCGGAAGTATGGTTGAGCATCGCATCCAGTCGAAGCCGCCCATTGCCAATTGCCGTTATTAACCGCTGGATCATAATCTATGAGTTTTTCCGCAAAATACTTAGCGCCCTCCCTCCAATCAACATGTAAATTCTTGACGAGGAATGAAGCAGTTATCATGCGAACCCTGTTGTGCATAAAACCCGTTTG
>CAJWLI010000217.1 GCA_913043075.1 uncultured Gammaproteobacteria bacterium | reverse complement strand
TCGGCAAGTTTAAGTGTCTAGAGGGCAAGATGAAAATTAACTTATCGCTAAAAGTGAAAGAAAGATTAAGAAAAAAATATCAAGAAGAGCGAGAAAAAAGGTTACGCCAGGATGGTAATGAACAGTACCTTGAACTTAAGGACAAGCTAGCCTACTTTTTAGACGACCCTTACATGGAAATTGCTGAACGAAAACCAATTAAAGACGATGTTCAGTTCACCTTTGTTGGGGGAGGTTTTGCTGGGCTTGTTGTTGGAGCCCGTCTTTCTGAAGTTGGTTTAAAAAGTATCCGAATTGTGGAAAAAGGTAGTGATTTTGGTGGGACGTGGTACTGGAACAGGTATCCAGGCGCTCAGTGTGACACTGCCTCGATGGTTTATATGCCGCTCCTTGAAGAGACCGGGCACATGCCGACTGAGAAATATGTTCACGGCCCAGAAATACGAGAGCATTGCCAAAGAATAGGGCAGCAATATGGATTATATGACGACGCTCTTTTCCAAACGCAGGTGGTCGATGTCGAGTGGTTGGAAGAGCAGCAGAGATGGTTAATTAAAACTAATAGGGATGATGAGTTTACTTCTCAATTTATAGGGATGGGAACGGGGCCACTTCATGTTCCTAAACTCCCAGGCATACCAGGGATCGAAACTTTTAACGGACGCTCTTTTCATACCAGTCGTTGGGATTACGCCTACACTGGTGGCACGCCTGGCAATAGCGAGCTTGAGAATTTAAAAAATAAAAGAGTAGCTGTTATTGGGACTGGTGCTACGGCGGTACAGTGCATCCCCCACTTATCGCAGTCATGTCAAGAGCTATTTGTTTTTCAGAGGACCCCCTCCTCGATCGACGCACGCAATAACCAGGCCATCGACCCCAGCTGGTTTGAAAAAATATCTGAGCCAGGGTGGCAGCAAAAATGGCTTGATAATTTCACCGCTAATCAAACAGGAGGAGAAGCCTCCGAGGATCTAGTGAAAGATGGCTGGACCGAGATTTCTAGAAGGGTTCGAGAGAAAGTGATGGATCTCTCAAAAGAAAATCGCATTCCGGAAAAAATGTGGGAAGCATACGAGGATGCTGATCTCGAGAAAATGAGTGAGATAAGGGACCGCGTTGATTCGATAGTCAACGATTCAGAGACAGGGGAGGGCTTAAAGGCTTGGTATGGCCAATTGTGTAAAAGACCTTGCTTCCATGATGAGTACCTTCAATCTTTTAATAACGCTAGTACCCACTTGGTTCACACTGACGGAAAAGGGGTTGAGAGGATCACTGAAAAAGGAGTCGTATTTGATGGCGAAGAGTTTCCAGTAGACTGCATAATTTTTGCTTCAGGCTTTGAAGTGGGGACACCCCTTCAGCGAAGAACGGGGTTTGATCCGAAAGGGAAATCTAGAAAGAAGCTGTCTGATCACTGGTCAGATGGGATGAGGACGTTTCACGGACTTCAAATTGCTGATTTCCCAAATTCTTTTATTGTTCAGGCAACTCAGGGCGCAAACCTTATTTCAAATTATCCTTCTAATCTGAGTGATTCAGCAAAGACCATCGCCTCGATCATAGCTCATATGCTCGAAAATGAATCTGGCGTAGTAGAAGTAGAGACAGAGGCTGAAGAAAAATGGGTTCAACTTATAATGTCGGGTTCGGGAGCAATGCTTGGTTCTCAAGACTGTACTCCGGGTTACTATAACAATGAGGGTATTGATCCCGGGCCTTCTAGAAAATCCTTTGCGGGATATCCGTTCGGACCTGTAGCGTTTTTTAACTATATTTCTGAATGGCGAAATAGAGGAGATTTTATCGGGTTGAAGTTTAGGTAAATAAGAGTTCGGAATTTACAAATGAATTTGGATAAATTGAAATTAGCCGAGGCAAATTTCTTGCAGATGTTCCCCGCTGGATTCGAAGATGAGGGCTTAACCGAGGTAAGAAAACGTCACAATCTTTCTAAGATGAACCTTCTTGCCCTTGAGGTTTTTCGGGAAGAAAATTTTTTTGTCGCAGATAAATTTTTAAAAGGCCTTGTAAAGATCATTTCCAGATCCTCAATGTTGTCGCTGTTTGAGAAGCCTAAATTCCGCGACATGATTTCATCACTAAATTCTTCGGAAAAAGAATTATTGACCGATTATTACCGTGAACTCTTTCATGGAAATCAAGAAAAAGCGTTCGATTCTATTGTTGATTTTTTGGCTTTTTATAAAATGGCGAAATGGAGTGTAGTTACGGTTGGAATGTCTTACTACAAACCTGAGAGAGAGGTTTTTGTTAAGCCGACGACGACAAAAAAAATAATCTCTGAATTAGAGCTCGATCTGATCTATCGCCCCAGGCCGACTTGGAGCTTTTATGAAAGATACAGGGAAACAGTTTTTGAAATAAAAAAAAATGTAAGCTCTAGCCTTGCTCCAAATAATGCTGCTTTAACAGGATTTTTGATGTTAGCTCTCTGAAATTTTTATAAGCCAAGAATGGTTTTAGCAATTATATTTCTCTGGATCTCTGATGATCCCCCTGCGATGGTCCTCATTCTGTTGTTTAAAAAGCTCGGAGTTAGAGGTAGGTAACCTTCCGGTCCTACGAAGTGATCGTGTCCAACTTCAAGAGCTCTGG
>CAJWLI010000216.1 GCA_913043075.1 uncultured Gammaproteobacteria bacterium | reverse complement strand
CCGCCTTCAATGATGATGGGTTCATGGATGGGAAGCGACTTCACCAACGATGATCTAGTCCAAGAAACAAAACTGGTAGAGGAATATAACCTAGAATTAATTACAGATAGCGAAACCTTCCTCATAATTCTTACTCCAAAAGAAGATACCGTTTCCCTGTGGGGCCAAATAGACTACCTGATACAGAAAGATCCGCTGCTCCCCCTCAAACAAAGCTTTTTCGATGATTATGGAACGAAGGTAAGAGAGCTGGTTTACAAGGACCCAAAAGTTTTCGGGGAGAAACTCTTGCCTTCGGCAATGGAAATGATTCCTCTAAATAAGCCGGGCCACTTCACAAAACTTTTCTACAATCAACTTAAGTTTGACCCAGAGGGTGTATCAGAAAAATCATTTTCACTCCGCGAATTGAAGAAAAGAATTTGAACAACTATGTTCATTAATATCGCGTTCAGGAATATTTTCAGACAAAAAAGACGCTCAATTCTTACTGGGCTAAGCATCTCAGCCGGGTATGTTCTCTTTGCCTTAACGCTTTCCCTGATTGAGGGTTCTTACAGTAACATGATCAAACTATTTACCGAGAATCATATTGGGCATATACAAATCCATTCAGATGATTACCTCACACGACCTAAAATATATAAATCTATTAACGACAAATCAAAAATTGAACGGACGCTTTCTGCCGATCAAAGAATTATTAGTTTCACTCCTAGAGCATATTCTCCAGCGTTGTCGTTTAGTGAGGAAAAAACTGGACCAGTGCAACTAATCGGGATTGATCCAGAAAAAGAACCAACTGTATCGAGGCTGAGAGAGAAAATAACTGAAGGTAGCTTTTTTAATGAGCCGCAAGACGTTAGCGATAAGGTTCATGCTCTGATTTCAAAGGGCTTAGCGATAAAGTTAGGTTTAGAGATAAATGACGAGTTTGTGCTTATTGGTCAGGGCGCCGACGGGTCAATCGCCAACGATATTTTCATTGTTTCAGGGACGGTGGGCAGCAAATCTTCACCAGACAAGACAAGCGTTTACGTGCCGCTCACGACGATGCAAGCTTTTCTTTCTCTCGACAATAACGTGCATGAGTATGCACTACTCATAGGCGACATCTCTCAAGCCCAAATAGTTTCACAAAATTTGCAGAGTGAACTTTCTGATTTTGTAGTTTCTCCTTGGCAAGTGGTTGAAGAAGTTTTTTTCAAAAGTATGGAAGCTGATAAACAAGGAAACTGGATTTTCTTGGCGCTCGTCATGATCATTGTTTTCATCGGAGTTCTTAATACAATTTTCATGTCAGTTCTTGAAAGAACCCGTGAATTTGGGGTCATGAGGGCGATCGGTTTTAGGGCAGTGGGCCTCGTAACCCTAATTTTCACAGAAACAATTTTACTGACCCTTTTAAGTCTTTTCTTAGGTATCCTCGTCGCACTTCCTCTGGTCCTTTGGTTCTCAGAGGTCGGCTATATGTTTCCGGAACCAATGGATATGGGCGGGATAGAATTTCAGCATTTAAAGGGAGAGTTATCCTTTAAAGTCCTTTTTGTGCCGATGGGAATCGTATTTTTATTTGCAACCCTCACCTCAGCCCTTCCGGCGATTAGAGCAAGCAGGTTAACCCCGGTAGATGCTTTAGGAAGATTTTAAAGATGCTTTATTTTGAGCTAGCTTGGAGAAATCTTTTCCGAAACACTCGGCGAACGTTGTTAACCTGTCTTTTAATAAGCTCGGGGCTAGCGGTTTTAGTATTTGCAGACGGAGCAATACGGGGCATGGAAAAGCTAATGATTGGCAGCCTCACTAAGACCCTGCAAGGTGAGGGCCACATAAATCTCAAGGGCTTCAGACAAAATTTAGATGTCGATCTTTATTTGAAGAATCCAAGCACTATCATGGGTAAATTAAATGATGATGAGAGAGTTGCTGCTTTCAGCGTTAGAGTGCTTTCAGGCGGTATGATTGGATCTCCATATAATTCCGTTGGCGGACTCATTTATGGTGTCAATGCCGAGCAAGAAAAAAAAGTTAGCAAAATAAAAGACGCTATCGTAGCAGGCGATTATCTCACCGGGAAAAAAAGAGAGCTCCTGATAGGAGATAAGATGGCTGCTCTTCTCGAAGTCAAGACTGGTGACAGAATCGTTCTGACTGCGGCAGATGCCAACAGCAACGAATTAACACAAGACCTCTTTCGAGTTACAGGAATTTTTGAGTTTGGAAACAGGGAGCTAGATGAAGGAATAGTATTTATCAACCTCGCTGACGGACAAGCATTACTCGGTATGAAAGAGGGCGCGCACCAGATCGTCCTTCAATTTAAAAACGAGGCGACCTCCCGAGATAATGATTTCGTCCTCCTAGAAAACAATCCAACGCAAGACCTAGAGTGGACGGGCTGGTTAAAGTTAAATCCTTCGATCGGCGCTATGTTAGATTACACAAGTGCCGGGACAACCATGATTGGATTCATACTTTTTATCTTGATCTCTTTGGGTGTCATCAACTCTCTCTTTATGTCTATCTATGAACGGATCTACGAATTTGGTGTACTAAGCGCTATCGGAACTAGTCGTTGGGAAATTATTAGCCTAGTGCTTTTAGAGGCTCTGTTTCTTGGCATCATAAGT
>CAJWLI010000215.1 GCA_913043075.1 uncultured Gammaproteobacteria bacterium | reverse complement strand
TGAAGAGATGCACTTCGTCCTGTCAAACTCTGAAATTGCTTTTTCTCCTCATCTAATTTTGCAACCAGGATTTGATATTCCTTGCGATATTGAACTAGCTGAGTGGTCAAAGTGTCGGATTCGTCGGAAAAATTATTCACCTCTTTTTGCTTATACTCTATCTCATTTTTCAATGGCACTAGTTGGTCCTGAAAATTCTTCGGACTCAACCCAGAGAGCTGTTTTTCTAGTGTTCGAATCTTATGAACAGACCTTTTTACGACCTCTTCCAAACTGACGATTTTTGTTTCATGAATTTCTTTTGATCTTTGGACCAATGCTGACTTCTCCACAAAGTCAGCCCATTGAGCTTGAACTCGCTGGTGTTCGTCTTCAAGCTTAACTAAAAGGTCATCAGACTTTTTTTGGTGCAACTTTTTCTCAACTGATATCGGATTATCTTTAGATAATTTTGTTAATAGAACCTGTATATTGTCTTCATCATTTTTTAGGCTAGCCACGATATCTTTCATGCTGCCTTCAACTTGAACTAAATCCTTTGAATGCTGGTTCACTCGCTCCTTATGGAATTGAATGCTCTCCTCTATCCTGGCAATCTCTGTTCCATGATCATAAAAAATTCTCTGAGTGTCATTCATTTGATTGTTCAATTCTAGCAAGTCATTCCTGAAACTCTGGATTTCTATATCAAAAGCTCTTTTCTCCCCGATACGCTTTTCTCTCTCCAGTCTCTCAAAATCAAGTTTGCTCTCGGTTTTATTCAGTTCTTGCTCTAAGGTTTCCCAACGAGCACCAAAAAGGGTGCCCCTGGTAATGCGCGCCTCAGCTCTAAGTTCGTTATATTTTTCTGCTGCTTTGGATTGCCTGGAAAGTCGGGCTAACTGGCTAGCGAGTTCCTCTCTAATATCATTTAGCCGATCAAGATTTTCTCTTGTCGTCTTTATCCGTCTTTCCGTCTCTTTTCTTCTTTCTTTGTATTTTGATATCCCTGCTGCTTCTTCTAAGTAGCTTCTAAGCTCCTCGGGTTTAGAATCAATTAACTGGCTAATCATTCCCTGCTCAATAATCGAGTAACTCCTTGGACCTAATCCAGTTCCAAGAAATAAATCCATTACATCTTTTCTCCGACAGCGGTTCTTATTGAGAAAATAAGAGGACTGGCCATCTCTGGTTACAAGCCTCCTTACCGAGATTTCTGAAAACGAACCCCACTCTCCCTCTAACCGTCCAGAAGAGTTGTCGAATATTAATTCTATACTTGCTTGACCAAGCGGCGACCTTGTATTCGAACCATTGAAAATGACGTCAGCCATTGACTCTCCTCGCAAGGTCTTAGCAGAGGATTCTCCCATTACCCAGCGAACAGCATCTATTATGTTTGATTTCCCACATCCATTTGGCCCAACCACAGCGCATAAACTAGAAGGAAACTTTATTGTTGTTGGCTCTACAAAGGATTTGAAACCCGCGAGCTTTATTGCCTGTAGTCTCATGCTATGATCGCACTCCAAACATGATTGATTTAAGCCTAATCAAAAAAATATTTCAGTGAGTATCTTAATAAAAATAGAAGCTAGACTGTAGTAATTCTTCGTTCTTTTTTGGGGGCAGGTCTTGAGAAAATGGATATAGAAGCAAACATAGTTGTTTTTTCCTCAGTCATAGTTTTAGCTTTTGGACTATTTTTGTTCGCAAGAGGGCCAAGACCAAGACTACTCGTGTCAGGCATTGAAACTTCTCTTCCGAAAAATACTCCATTGAGAGATCTAGATTCTTGGCTTAATTTGAATGAAAAAAAACATAAAGTCATAGACGGAACAGAAGCTAAAATTGAGTGGGCTGGAAATTTAAGGCAAAAAAGGGATTTATCCGTACTCTATATCCACGGATTCTCAGCAAGCAGACAAGAAATTTCTCCCACTGTATCGGTTATAGCTGAAAAGCTGGGAGCAAACGCAGTTTATGCGAGGCTAGCTGGCCATGGATTGAAAGAAAATGTTATGGAAGCTGCTGCTGAAGAATGGCTCAAATCAGCCTTAGATAGTTGGGAAATAGCAGCTCAGATAGGTCAGAATGTTATAATTATAGCCACCTCAACGGGGGCGCCGATAAGCGTGTGGTTAGCATCGGAGATTAATAGAGCAAAAAAAACTAAGGGCCTTATTTTCGTGTCCCCTAACTTTAAAATTCGTTTGCCGGTGGGGTTCTTATTGACTCTTCCCTATGCCTATCACTGGATAGAATGGCTCCTAGGAAGTCAGAGAACCTGGACCCCTGAAAATTCGAACGTGGCGAAGTATTGGACAAGCAGTTACAGCACTCGGGCGTTGATCGAAATGCAAAAAGTCGTTGATTGGGCAAGGGAATTCGCTCCACCGTTTGATCTTCCTCTGCTAACATTTTACGTAAAAAATGACCCCACAATTAATCACCAGTCGGCGATCAGTTATCACAACAGCTGGCCCTCTTCGCACAAAAAATTAGTCTCCGTGACTAGTTCGGGCGGGGCGCCCAAACATATCTTCGTTGGAGATATTTCTGGGCCTGAAAAAAACGATTGGTTCGTTAATATGTGTTTTGAATTTCTTGGTAAGGTTCCAGATCAACAAAACGTTCGGGAAAATAAAAGCTCTTCATCAAATGGCCAA
>CAJWLI010000214.1 GCA_913043075.1 uncultured Gammaproteobacteria bacterium | reverse complement strand
GGAAAAGACATTTTAGATCGAAAGCTTTGCAGCGAAAAAGATCTAGATAAAATCTGCAAATTAGCGCTTGGGTACGAAAAATCTTCGAGTGAATGGTTACAGCTCCTCGACAAATCAATCATTGATCAACTAATTAATTCGTTTCTCTCATTTCAATCAGACTTGAGCTAGATCGACTTAAAACGATATTTTGATATTTGAATGTCATCTTCGTCCAGCTCAGCGAAGTTATCATCTACTCGTCCACGGATATATTCTTGCCAGGTAAAAGGACGATAAATAGGAGGATCATTTGATAAGGCTGAGAGCGGCTCTAAAACAGCATCTCGCGCCGGGTTAAAAAAATAAGGGGTACTGTATCTAGGGAACTCGTCCATCAACAAAACTCTGTGAACGGCAGCACGATAATTATCATTAGTCCAAACCTGTAACGAATCACCAAGATTAACCACAATAGCGCCCTCCTTAGGGGGCACATCAATCCACCCAATAGATTTAGAGAGGGCCTGCAGCCCTCCGACCATATCTTGAAAGAGTAAGGTCAAAATGCCCGGATCAGTGTGATGATTTAGCGCCAATTCTCCTAAAGGCAATTCTTCGGATTGTTCTTTTTCAGTTAATGGATCGACTTCAGGGTAAAAATTAAACCTCACGGTGCTGGTTCTTTTGTCGCCCCTTGGCAGTTGAAAATTAAATAGACTGGTCGATAGATAAGCCTTATAAACAAGCTCCAGGGTTTTTTCAGCGGTCTCCGATGCGGCGTTGAAAAAATTCTCTGAAACAATGCGGAAGTTTTTATCTTTTAGTGGCCATTGATTGAAATCATTCGAAGCAGCTCTTGGTTGCATGAAATCAAAAACTTCTTTCCTGTCACGTTTTTTCTTCGTTAACTCTTTGTCGAAATAGCCAAGCGGGTTACTTTCTGTCCTGTAGAGCTTTCGTTTTTCTTCTATTGTCTGAGAAAAAAACCTCGATGAAACCTCCCACATCTCTTCAATTTCCTCTCGCATGCCGTGATTAGTTAGAAGAAAAAAACCGTGGTCTCGGCAAGCCATATCAACCAACTCTAGTTGATTCGCATCTTGTTTAGCTGAGCTGAGATCAATGACTGGGATTTCCATTTTGTTCCTCAGGAATTTGTTGTGTCATCATTAAACATATTGATAACGGAGACAACCCATGGAATATTTTGTTAACTTACCAAATGACCAATTCCTTAGACCTGGGAAATGGGCCAAAGAAATGGAGTCACTGGGTTGGCACGGAGTTTGTGCGTCAGATCACTTCTGGGTGACTCATTCATACCCTCACGTATTTGTAGCAGCAACTGAGATGGCTTGTAACACTGAAAAAGTAAAATTGACCACCTCTTTCTGCAACAACCTATTCAGATCACCTGTTGAATTTTGCCAAGCAGCATTTTCATTGCAACAAGCCTCCAGCGGCAGATTTGAGGCGGGGCTTGGTGCTGGTTGGCTTGAAGAAGAACTTGTAGCTGCTGGACTCGAATATCCTCAGCCAAAGGAGAGAATCACTCGGTATATAGAGGCTCTAAAAATCTCAAGGGAAATTCTGAAGAAACAAAGATGTCACTTTGACGGCGAATTCTATAAAATCTCTTTGGAGAGAGTTCTTAACTCTCCGCTTTATGGTTCACCGCCTCTCGTTGGCTCAGCCGGCGGGCCGAGAGCTCTCAAGGAAGTTAGTTCTCTGGTCGACCGAGTTGAAATAAACTCAACCGCAAGAGCGACTAGGGGGGGTAAAATCGACCTCGAGATCATGGCAACGATCGACGAGGGTGAAATAAAAGCCCAAATAGATTTAGTGAAAAATGTTAGGCCAGATATCCCCGTTAGTATGTTTCTTCTTGTCGCGGTGGGCGAAGGTAAGGAAGTCACAAAAATCAAGAACAGCTTGAGAGGGGGGTACCTAGGTAATTTTATGGGCCCGCCGGAGAAGGTAACAGAAAACTTGGCAAGCCTTGAGCGTTTAGGAATAGAGAGGATCCAATTGACAGAGTTTTTCCCCGGCTCCCACAACCTTCTGTCTGAAAGACTGACAGGGATGAATTTCAATTAAAATAGAGATTATGAAAGAGCGTTATTTCCCCATCCTAATAGTTATATCTGGGCTAATAATTGGTTCATTAATATTGTTTACTGGGCCAAGCCTTGAACCAAGAGCGCCTCCAGAAAATAAACCGCTCATCAGAACCATCACCGCGAAATCAGAAAGTATTAGACTATCCTCGACAGCTTTTGGAACCGTTTCGCCAAGAAGTGAGAACGAATTAATACCCGAGGTTTCAGGGAGCATCGTCTTCATGTCTCCGTCTTTAGTCTCAGGGGGGTTTTTTAAAAAAGACGACCTTCTTTTTTCGATAGAACCCCTCGATTACGAAGTCGCTTTAGAGCAGTCCAGCGCCGCTCTGAAGTCTGCCGAAAGCGAACTCGAAAATGCCCAAAGGAATCATGACCGCCAAATAAATCTAGCTAAAAAACAATCAATAAGTGAGTCGAGAAAAGAGGAAGCAATTAATCGACTAAGGTTTGCTGAATCTGCGCATCGGGAAGCAAACGCGAGAGTTTCTCTTGCTAAGAAAAATTTGGAACGAACAAAAATAAGGGCTCCGTACGATGGAAGGGTCCGCAATGAAAAAATTGAC
>CAJWLI010000213.1 GCA_913043075.1 uncultured Gammaproteobacteria bacterium | reverse complement strand
GCAACTCCACTAACGAGATGAAGTGGACTTATCGCTATACCATGCCCGTAAGAAATAGTTATTGCGCTTATTTTTTTCCATGGAGCTGGATACATAGGCTTACCCTTTTCCGGCAATTCGATGGGCAGACGGTCAAGGAAGCCTAGTTTTTTCATAAACTCTTTTTGAGCCTTGGGCCCAAAGTCTAGTGCCATTTTTGCGGAACCTATGTTCGACGAATATTGGAAAATTTCGGGAACTGAAAGCCAACGCTTCTGGGGATGAAAATCATTAATTGTGAACCGCGCTATACGGATAGGCCTTGTAGCATCATAACCACTTTCCATCGTAGCTGTTCCAGCTTCCAGAGCCAACGCTGTATTAAATATTTTGAATGTTGAGCCCATCTCATAAATACCAAGCGTAGCACGGTTAAACTTTGAGTCTGCCGAAGCTGAATTCAATACGTTTGGATCGAAGTCAGGAAGAGAGACCATTCCCAGAATTTCGCCCGAGTCGACGTCAATAAATACACCCGCACCACCTATGGCATTGAAGTTAATAATTTGTTTTTTGATTTCTTCTTTCAAGATATGCTGTATCCGAATATCTATGGACAAGTTCATAGGTTCAGCCCCATCTCTCAAACGACCATCGAACTGCTTTTCAACTCCGGCTAACCCGGCCGCGTCAACTCCAGAAAAACCGACAATATGTGCACTTAAATTACGTTGAGGATAAAATCTCCTATCTTCTTTTTGAAAATGCAGCCCTGGCAAACCGAGCGCATTTATTTGCGCTTGCTGCATTGGAGTTATTCCTCTTTTTATCCAAACAAACCGTTTTTTCTGATTAAGCTTCGCGAAAAGCTTTTCTTTTTCTAAATTAACCAGAACAGTGCTTAAATCCTCGACAGTAGAAATTATATCCATCACCTCTTGAGGATCCGCATAAAGAGAAGAGACAGATAGACTGGTTGCTAAAAGAATTCCGTTTCTGTCTAAAATATCTGCGCGTCCTATTTTTAAATTTTCTTTTGTTGGCTCAACAACATCGATAGGCTCTTGCAACCCCCTCAAAACGGCTACATCTAAGAGCCGAATGCCGGCTATAACAAAGGCCAAACAAAAAACACACGAAAGAACAAGGAGACGGTTTCTCCCTCCTTCAATCGCTTTATTTACGCTACCATCAAGCTGGATGGAGTTTTGACTTTTTGATCCATCAGATTTAATCGGCATCTATTCTCCCACGAACTAAACTACTTTTCTTCGGGTAGGGAAGGTTTTCTATGTTTATTATCTGCTTTGTTTCCGTTGGACGGTAATCAGAATGCCTACGAGCCAATCTCTCAATGCGACCAGGCTGATTCAGGTAACTCCATTCAGCCGTTAAAATTAATATATTCTCTTGGTGCGTCATTATATCGTGATGCAATTTATCTAACTTTGCGTCCAAGACTTGCACCTCATGCTTAATCAAAAACATAGACACGCCCGTTACTGAAATAATAAAAGCCCACAAAAAAATTGACCGTCTAATCATGGAACTGCCGCCCAGACCATGACGGAGCAGTCGTTCTTTCAGCCACCCTCAAGCGCGCTGACCTAGCCCTAGGATTCGATTGGACTTCCGACGAAGTAGGGTAAATTGGTTTTTTGGTTATTAGTTTAAAACTGGCAGTTCTGTTTGAAGGTTCTCGAGCTAACGCATGTCGTGATACCCCGTTATTTCGCCCTAGTCTTTCAGCAAGAAATTTTTTCACACAGCGGTCTTCCAGGGAATGGAACGCCACCACAGCCAATCTTCCGCCGGGCATTAAAATACGTTCCGCTGCTTCTAAGCCGCGTTTGAGCTCACCCAATTCATCGTTTATATATATCCTAAGCGCTTGAAATGTTCTTGTGGCAGGATCGTTATCACGTCCATTTTTTCGACGAGGCACCACCTTGCGAATTATATCAGCAAGCACAGCAGTTCGAGTAATTCTCTCTTTTGATCTTGCAAGAATTATGGCTCTAGATACGCGCCTAGACAGCCTTTCCTCACCGTATGTATATATAATGTCAGCTAATTCTGCCTCGCTCAAAGTATTTACTATATGTTCGGCTGTAACCCCCTCCGAGCCCATTCGCATGTCCAGTGGGCCGTCAAATTTAAAGGAAAAACCGCGCTCTGGATTATCTATTTGCGGAGACGAGACACCCAAATCGAGAACAACTGCATCAACAGAGTCAATCCCAAGACTGGACAAAAGTACTTCCATCTCGCCAAAACAACCTTGGCTTATAGAAAATCTATCCCCAAACTCCCGCGCCAAATAATCCGCTCTATCTATAGCAGCGGGATCTCTGTCTAAAGAAAAAAGTTGGCATTTGGCTCGGGATAATATTTCTAAAGAGTATCCGCCAGCGCCGAACGTCCCATCGACATAACAACCACCATCACGAATATTCAATGCGTCAATTGATTCCTTGCAAAGAACAGGAAGATGGGCAGATTCGGCCAAAACTTCCGCGTCCACCTGCATCAGGTTACCACGCTTTTATGGCTTGGGACGATCTGCAACGTTGCTCCTTGCTTACGAGCTCTTTCTCGGTTTTTAGCACGATGCTCCATAAAGGTTTTAGGCTCCCAAATCTGGAAACCCTTCCCCAGGCCAACAAATGTTGCCACGCCATCTAACTGGGCATACTCAATAA
>CAJWLI010000212.1 GCA_913043075.1 uncultured Gammaproteobacteria bacterium | reverse complement strand
GGTATTTTGCGAAGCCATGTAAGAGTGTTGAACAATAAAAGCTTAACGTTTTGATATTGTTTGAATGTCTAAAAGCGTAAATAGGCCGCAAGTGAGCAAAGTGTGAACAGCAAATTTTGGAAAGACAAGAACGTGCTTCTGACAGGCCACACCGGATTTAAAGGCGGTTGGTTAACCTTTTGGTTATCCGAACTTGGGGCGAATGTGTATGGGTTTTCACTCGACCCTCCGACTGAACCGAATTTTTTTAACGCTACGAAGCTAAAGTCGAGGCTAAAGGCTTCTTTCATCGGCGACATTAGAGACTCAGATTCCCTCATCAAATCAGTTACCATTGCTAAACCCGATCTCGTTTTTCACTTAGCAGCACAACCTATAGTAAGAGACTCTTATCAAAACCCAATTGAAACTCTCTCTTCTAATGTACTTGGTACCGCTAATTTACTGGAAGCGGTAAGAAAGTCCTCTTCCGTAAGAGCTATTGTTAACGTGACCTCAGATAAATGTTATGAAGACCGCGGGGAAAACATACCTTACCGAGAAACTGATAGTCTTGGCGGCAGCGACCCATATTCAGCAAGCAAAGCTTGTGCTGAAATTGTAGCTAACGCTTACCTTCTGTCTTTTTTCTCAGGGTCTCACCAGAACCTTGCCAGCGCAAGAGCTGGCAATGTCGTCGGCGGCGGAGATTGGGCCAACGAAAGACTTATCCCGGATTTTTTTAGAGCGCTCGGAAGCCGGCAACCAATAATAATCAGGCATCCTAACGCGATTCGGCCATGGCAGCATGTACTGGAACCGCTTTCGGGTTATCTTGCTTTGGCAGAAAAATTATTCGACGCTGGTCAAAATTTTTGTGGGGCTTGGAACTTCGGCCCCAGGGATCAAGACATTCGGCCAGTATCTTGGATTGTTGATTATCTTATGCGTCGGCAGCCAACAGCGGCTTTTGAAATAAACGATATTGGTAATCCTTATGAATCATCATGGCTGCAGATCGACAGCTCTAAAGCACACCATAAGCTTGATTGGTCCCCGCGCTGGAATCTGGAAGTTGCTCTAGATATGACATTAGATTGGTATCAAGGGTGGCTAGAAGGTTCTAATATGGCATCTTTAACTGAACAGCAGATTAGCGACTATTGCAGCTCCTGAGGGTTTTGTAAGCATCGCTACAAAAAGTCCCTTTTTTTATCTGAAATAATTGTGCCTTCTGTGACGCAACTGAAAATATAAAACTCGGTTTTTCCTCTTTTCATTGGACATTTTCTCGCAAATACCGATTGCTTGACGTCTGGTTTAATGGCGCATGTCTATTTCTTCAAAGAGACCGCAAGCACTCGAGAAATGCGTGCTTTGAAGGGTGAGGGATATCTGTTGATAACAGGCTTATGCTCAGCTTAAGCCGCTAAAAAGAGACGTAATTACAATGACTTGTCGTGGCTGTGGCGGAGCAAATTGCCGGACCTTTCTCGATTTAGGCTTCTCGCCGCCATCTAATGCTTATCTCAAATTGGAAGATTTAGAAAAACCTGAGAAGTATTTTCCACTGAAACTAAGGGTTTGCGAAGATTGCTGGCTTTTGCAAACAGAGGATTATGCAGAGGCCAGTGACCTCTTTAGCGAAGAATATGCCTATTTTTCCAGCATCTCCCAAAGTTGGCTCAAACATGCAGAGCAATACTGTATCGACATAATTCAAGAACTCGGACTCACCAGACAAAGCATGGTTGTCGAGATAGCTAGCAACGACGGTTACCTCCTTAAAAATTTCCTTAATGCTCGCATCCCTTGTTTAGGCGTCGAACCGACCAAAAGCACTGCATCCGCGGCTAAAAAGCTAGGCATCCCAGTGATTGAGGAGTTTTTCAGTAAAACTCTTGGAGAAGAAATAGCGGTTCAATACGGGAAAGCCGATTTAATCGCGGGCAACAATGTTTACGCCCATGTGCCGGACATTAACGACTTCACTCGCGGGCTTAAAGCTCTATTGAAGCCAAACGGAACGATTACCCTGGAGTTTCCCCATGCGCTGGAACTCATCATGCAGACTCAATTTGACACCATCTATCATGAGCACTTTTCTTACCTTTCATTGCATTCCGCCATTGCCCTCTTTGAGGCATCTGAACTGCGTATTTGGAAGGTAGAATTATTATCCACTCACGGTGGAAGCCTCAGGGTGTTCGGGTGTCATATGTCTGATTCTCGACCAACACAAGATTCAGTTGCCATAACCCTTGATGCCGAAAAAGCGGGTGGTCTCCGAGAAATATCGACCTATCTACATTTTCAGTCTGAGGTAAATAGGATCAAAGACTCTCTTTTGATTTTTCTCATCGAGCAAAAAAAAAATGGAACCCGATTGGCCGCTTATGGAGCTGCCGCAAAAGGGAACACGTTGCTGAATTATGCTGGTGTCAGGCCCGACTTAATACCCTATGTCGCTGATGCGTCTCCTGCGAAGCAAAACACTTTTATGGCGGGAAGTCACATCCCTATTGTTTCTCCGGAAAATCTTATTGAGCACAGTCCGGACGTAGTCCTCATTTTACCTTGGAATATCTCGCGCGAGATAGTAGATCAATTAAAGCCCCACCTTCCAAAGACTGTTTTTGTAGTTGCCGTACCAAAGCTCCAGTACGTTGTCTGACTCCGTCAGATTAGCAAAAATAAAAAGTCATCTCGCGTACCATTTTTATTTTTT
>CAJWLI010000211.1 GCA_913043075.1 uncultured Gammaproteobacteria bacterium | reverse complement strand
TGTCTGATGCTTTCAAGGATTTTATTTTTAAGTCTATCTTCCTTTCTTGCACATCAACTCTTGCGACTTGAACTTCAATTTTGTCACCCAGCTTAAATACTTTTTTTGTCCTTTCACCCTCTAAAATATACTTGTTCGGGTCATAATGATAATAATCGTTATGGAGATCAGTCACATGGACTAGACCCTCAATGTATATTCCATCGAGTTCGACAAAAAGGCCAAAGCTTGTAACTGAAGTTATGGTCCCAACAAACTCCTCTCCCAACCGCGTTTCCATATATTCGCACTTCAACCAATCTAACACACTATAACTTGCAGAGTCGGCTCTTCTTTCTGAATTGGAGCACTCCAAGCCCAAGGACTGAATTTCTTCCTCAACATAGGGATAAATCTTCTGTTTTTTAATTCTATTCTTAGGATTTTTATTTCTTAAATGCGGACTCGATTTGCTTTGCACCAAATATCGAATAGCCCGATGCACTAATAGATCGGGGTACCGTCTAATCGGTGAAGTAAAATGGGTATATGTTGGAAATCCCAAACCAAAATGCCCAATATTCTTTAATTGATATACAGCCTGCATCATGGACCTAATTAACATGGTATGTAATAAGCGACTATCTGCGCGACCGCTGGTCTTTGATAAAAGCTTCGAATAATCTGCTGGGGTCGGTTTTCCACCGCCGCCCAGATTCAATCCCAAACTACTCAAATATTGCCTAACGTTATCTAACTTTTCAGGATTAGGCCCCTCGTGGACTCGATAAAGGGCGGGAACCTTAAATCGCTCCAGAAGTTGAGCTGCAGATATATTCGCGCACAGCATGCATTCCTCTATTATCTTATGCGCTTCATTTCGAGAAACAGGTAAAATTTCTTTTAATTTCTTGTTTTGCCCAAAAACAATTCGTGTCTCCGTTGACTCGAACTCCATGGCACCATCAGTATCTCTTTTTGTTTTCCTCGCATGAAAAAGTGAATATAGGTCTTCAAAATGAGGTACTAACTTACAGTATTTTTTTCGCAACCTGCCGAAGGATTTTTCTTGAATTTCGTTCTCTGGTTTTTGCAGAATATCTGCAACCTCTGTATAAGTCATTCGCGCATGCGAGTGAATAATCGCCTCATAAAAACAATAATCGGCTATCTCACCACCCTTAGAGATCTCCATTTCACAAATCATAGATAGCCGGTCTACATTTGGCTTTAGCGAACATAACCCGTTCGAAAGAGCCTCTGGAAGCATGGGAATGACATGCCCAGGAAAGTATACGGATGTACCTCGGTTTCTTGCTTCACGATCAAGCGAACTGTTTATCCCAACATAATGAGAAACATCAGCTATGGCTACGTACAATGTCCAACCGCCTCTTTGATGCTTGTGAGCAAAAACTGCATCATCGAAGTCCTTTGCGTCCTCCCCGTCAATAGTAACGAAAGGAACATCTCGAAGATCAAATCTGGCTTCTTTTTCTTTTTTTTCTACCTCCTTTGGGATCCCACTTGTTTCCCTGGTCACGGACGCCGGCCACAGATAAGGCAGATCAAAACTTCTGATTGCTACGTCAACTTCTAAACCTGGAGTTGTAACATCTCCTAAGACCTCCTTTATTCGGCCAGTTGCTTTGCTCCGTCTATCGGGATAACTCAATAATTCCGCTACCACAAAATCGCCATCCTGAGCTTTCCCACACTCGTCCTCTGCAATTAATATTTCATGATTTATACGTTTATTTTCTGCGATGACAGAAGCAAAGCTTTTTTCTTTATAAAAGCGGCCAACAATTTCGGAGAATCGACGCTGTAAAATTTCTACAACCATGCCCTCTTTTCTGCCTTTTTGGTCAAGTCCCCGAAATCTAGCTAGAACCAAATCGCCATCAAATAATCTTCTCATTTCGCGGAGGCCAAGGAACAAGTCATCGCCTCCTTCGTCTGGAATAAAGTAACCGGCGCCGTCCTTAATTCCTTGAACTACACCTTTTTTAAACTCCAAGCGGTTTGGCAAACAGTATCCACCTTTACTACTTTCGATAACTTGACCGTCACGACTCATTGCGATCAAACGACGTCTTAGTCCCTCTATCTCTTCAGCTCCATTTAAATCTAGCTGCACGCAAAGCGATTCGAATGTAATCGACACTCCGGAACTCTCAAGTTGATCAAGAATAAATTCTCGCGAGGGGATAGGATGTGAATACTTCTTGGATTCACGCTCCGCGAACGGATCGTTAGTTTTGATTATTTTAGACATCAACAAAAAGGCAGGGGAAAACTAAGACTGAAGAAGTATATACTTACGGCATGCATTTGTCTGTCACTATCTGAAGTAGGTGACTCGCCGCTGAACGATGTTTAGCGTACACTAATTATTCATTCGATGCCCAGGTGGCGGAATTGGTAGACGCGCTAGCTTCAGGTGCTAGTGACTGCAGAGTCGTGGGAGTTCAAGTCTCCCTCTGGGCACCATCAATACCTCATACTCTTCACGATTTTGTTTACTGCTCAGTTTTTTAATTTCTGAGTCGCTAACGATAAGATAAACAAAGGCACATATTCTTTTAATGTAGATACGTATACCAAAAAAATGTATTCTATTCGTAATTATCAAGGGTTAGACCGAGAATGAGATTATCACTGTTGGCTGCGTCCACAACACTTTTGCTTTCTGGGTGTCTCAGCACCTACGACTATGAGCAATGCGGCGTCATGTATGACAA
>CAJWLI010000210.1 GCA_913043075.1 uncultured Gammaproteobacteria bacterium | reverse complement strand
GGGTGGTTATCTTTCGCAATTAGAAAAACATGAAAAAAAAGATGGGTAAAATACTGAATTACTAATGGACTCAGGTAAGCAATTTGGGCAGGCACATGACGAAACTTTCGGTTAACTTAAATAAAATTGCACTCTTAAGAAATTCACGCGAAACCAAATTACCTAGCGTCGTAGAAGCAGCGAAAACGGCTATTGCTGGCGGAGCGGATGGGATTACTGTTCACCCTCGTCCGGACCAAAGGCACATTACTCCTAACGATGTAGTTGAACTCTCTAACCTTCTCAAAAAACCAGAGCACCAACATGTGGAATTAAACATCGAAGGTAATCCGACATTTGCAGAACAAAGTAACGGATACCCAGGCTTCATGAACTTAGTTGAAAGAGTTAGACCAGATCAATGCACTTTAGTCCCGGACTCTAACCAGCAATTAACCTCAGACCATGGGTGGAATTTCGAAGAAATTACCTTTGATTTTCGTCAACTCGTTGAAAGGCTTAAATCTCAGGGAATCAGAACAAGTGGTTTCGTAGAGACAGACCAAGACCAAATCGACCTTGCCAAAAAAATAGGATTAGAGCGAATCGAGCTTTACACCGGTCCGTACGCAAATTCATTCGGCGGGGACATGCAGACAGAGGTTCTGAATAAATTTATTTCAGCTGCACAGAAAAGCATCAATTTAGGATTAATGGTCAATGCGGGACACGACCTAAATCAACACAACCTTCCATTGTTTGTCCAGCAGGTACCTGACATCAGCGAAGTATCAATAGGTCATGCTCTTATTTGCGATTCAATTTATGAAGGTTTAGAGCAAACGGTAAAAAATTATAAGTCAATCCTACTAAAGCACAGCGAAGGACCTTGATAAAAATAGAACGCACGTAATCCAAACAAATATTCCACTTAGCTCAAGAGATTAGTATCATTTAGGACTTAAATTTCGTTAATTGGTAGAAAGTCATTCATATGATAACTATAAAAAAGCTTGGTTTTATGATTTTGATTACAACTTTTATTTTTTCTTTTATAAAGTTTGATTTTTTAGGACAAATTTCTCTCCCGGGACAACTCAAAGATGTGGGCTTATTTTTAATTATTTTTATAGGGCCGCTGATATCATTCCTCCTCCAAGACAAGCTGTTTGGCTCACACGAGGATGCCATCGAGTATGGAAATATCAAATGGTTCAACTCACGAAAAGGCTACGGATTTATTAGTGCCGATCAGGGAGATGAGATCTTCGTGCATTTTAGAAATTTCTCAGGGAAAGAAACAAGTAATATCAGAGAAGGCCAAAGAGTAAAATTCATCACTGTAAGTTCCGAAAAAGGCCTACAAGCAGACAAGGTCTCGCTTGTTTGAGTCATCTAACACTCTCATTTTAGCAATAGAAGAGCAGATAACGTCCGTAATAGGCAGTGAGGATCCCACGAAAACGTTTCCAAGCGTTACCCTCGGCCGGATAGATTCCGAGAAAAGAATTAAACTTTATGCTCACTTGCTTGGCATTTTTTTCGATGAAGCCGAATCGCTGGAACAGCTAATTTTCGAAAGTGATCTCGGCGGGATGTCTCTGATTAAGATCAACGAAGTAATAACCGAGAGGATTGCAGAGATTCCCGAGGATGATATCCCTCTTATAGCCGGAATTTGGGTAGAATCTTTGGATTTTGATGAAGAATTGGATCAAGATGAAGGAAATGCGGAGGTTCTTGAAGAAATACTCTTTAAGTTAATCCACGTTTGCTCTTTAGCAAAGCAGGAAAGGGCTCTATCTATCTTTGTGTATTCGAAATGATTAAAAAAAATATCGTTTACTCCACGGACATCGGGAGATTATGTCCAGAATGCCAGGAAAAGATTAACAACTGTTTTTGCTCTGATGCGTCAGAAAACGATCGCAAATTTGGCCCAATTTTTATCGAAAAACAAACTGCGGGGAGACGAGGTAAGCCAGTCAATGTAATAAAAAATATCCCGCTTCGAAAAGTTGAATTAAAAAAACTTGCTAAAGAACTAAAAAAACACCTTGGAGTCGGAGGCTCATGCAGCGACGGAGAAATTATTATTCAAGGGGCTAACAAAGAACGACTGATTGAAGTTTTAGAGAGAAAGGGATTCCCTGTAAAATAGATCCAGATGTTTGAGTCAACATGAAAAAATCGGAATATGTTTTAGAACCTGCCGAGATAGTTTGGAATGACCAAAACCCTTACTCCCGCAGGTATAGAGACATCTATGGCCAAGCGAACTATGTTATTCGAGAAAAGTTAAATGTATTCGTAAAAAGGTTCGCGGAATTTGTAAAGGATATACCCAGGAACTCCCAAGTTACGGTTTGTGAGCTTGGCTTAGGTTTTGGAATCAACCTCCTGTTAACCGCCGAGTTTTGGACAAGTTTGCCCAAGTCTTCGCGGCTTAATTTTATTTCAATTGAAAAGCATCCTGTAAACAAAGCAGATTTAAAAAAGATGCTTCAATTTTTGGAAACAAGCAATAAGGACCAATTTATTTCTAAATACCCGATGCCATTTAAAGGGCAACATGTGATTTGGATTCAGGAGAACGTAAGAGTTTTAATAGTGCTCGATGATGTGGTGAGCGCACTTTCAAATCTCGACGCTAATGTGGATTTCTGGTTTCTTGACGGATTTTCGCCAGCTAAAAATGAACGTATGTGGGATAACCAAGTTTTTAAAAAGATCAGGATGCTATCAAGGCCCGGAGCAAGAGC
>CAJWLI010000209.1 GCA_913043075.1 uncultured Gammaproteobacteria bacterium | reverse complement strand
TAGCCTTGTCCTTAGCAGAAACGTGTAAAATCCCGTTTGCATCTATATCAAAAGTAACCTCGATTTGAGGAGTACCACGTGGTGCAGAGGATATACCTTCAAGATTAAATTCACCGAGAAGTTTGTTAGAGGTTGCGATTTCCCTTTCCCCCTGAAATACTTTAACCGTAACAGCAGGCTGATTATCCTCTGCGGTAGAAAAAACCTGAGAATATTTAGTGGGCACAGTAGTATTTTTTTGTATCATTTTAGTCATGACGCCACCAAGAGTCTCAATACCTAGCGATAACGGCGTTACATCGAGCAATAAAACGTCAGATCTATCGCCTGATAAAACCGCACCCTGCACAGCGGCGCCAGCAGCAACGGCTTCGTCAGGATTCACATCTCTACGTGGCTCCCTGCCAAAAAAGTTCTTAACTGCATCCTGGACCTTTGGCATACGAGTCATTCCACCCACTAAAACCACATCTTCGATATCTGAAGTTTGAAGCCCCGCATCAGCCAAAGCAACCTCACAAGGCTTTATGCTGTTTGCTATTAGATCATCTACTAAAGACTCTAGCTTAGCTCTAGTCAACTTAGTCGTTAAATGAACAGGCGCTCCGTTAGACATAGCAATGTAAGGCTCGTTTAATTCCGTTTGTTGGCTGGATGAGAGCTCGATTTTCGCCCGCTCTGCCGCCGCCTTGATTCGTTGTAAGGCGATCGGGTCTTTAGACAAATCAACACCGTTCAACTTTTTAAATTCCTCAATAATGTGATCTATTATCCTCTGATCAAAATCCTCACCTCCTAAAAATGTATCTCCATTAGTAGAAAGTACCTCGAATTGCTTTTCTCCATCAACATCCGCTATCTCGATAATTGAGATATCAAACGTACCACCACCCAAATCGTAGACTGCGATCTTACGGTCTTTTTTGTCAGTCTTATCTAGCCCGAATGCAAGAGCAGCAGCTGTCGGCTCATTGATAATTCTCTTTACTTCCAATCCGGCTATTTTTCCTGCATCCTTAGTAGCTTGTCTTTGCGCATCATTAAAATACGCCGGAACAGTTATAACTGCCTCCGAAACATCTTGTCCCAGATAATCCTCTGCGGTTTTCTTCATTTTTCGAAGAACCTCGGCAGAAATTTGTGGCGGAGCTAATTTCTCGTCCCTGATGCCAACCCACGCATCCCCATTCTCGGCTTTTACAATTTCAAACGGCATGAGTTCAATATCCTTTTGAACCTCATCATCCTCATACCTTCGGCCGATCAACCTCTTGACTGCGTACACTGTGCTTTTAGGATTGGTTACGGCCTGCCGTTTGGCCGGTGCCCCAATCAAAATCTCACCATCCTCCATGTAAGCAATTATTGAAGGCGTAGTTCTAGAACCTTCACTATTTTCAATAATTCGAGGTTTATCCCCTTCCATTACGGAAACACAACTATTCGTCGTTCCCAAATCAATTCCTATAACTTTACTCATAGTAATCCTTTCCAATACATTTTTCTGCTTGCCTCACTCTTACATTAACCGGTGACTACCACAACTGCTGGACGGATAACCCGCCCAGAAATCTTATAACCCCTCTGCAAAACCTCAAAAATGACCCCTGAGCTAAGCTCTTCTTCAATTTCATCTAGAGGTTTTGTGGAAACGGCTTGATGCCAATTCGGGTCAAATTTCTCTCCAATTTCTGGCTGAACTACCTCAATGTCGGCACGTTCAAAAGCCTGCTTAAGTTGTTTAAGAGTGAGCTCAACCCCTGCCTTAAGTTGTTCAAAGGTTTGGTCCTCAGTATTCAATGCTGTTTCAAGACTGTCAGCTACAGATAACAAGTTTGTTGCAAACGACTCGATCGCAAACTTTCTCGCGTTTGTCACATCGTTATTTGACCTCTTTCGAATATTTTCAATCTCGGCTTGTAAACGGAGATTTCTGTCCTTTTCTTGATCAACTATTTTAGTTAGCTCATTAACTTTCTCCTCTGCACCTTCATCTGCTTCGGCGCTATTATCAGAGCCTAGAGAATCCTTATCCAAAGAGACAGAATCGAATCCGGGAGTTCCATCACTTTCTCCAAGCTCTAAACTCTCTGCGACCTCTTTATATGGATCCTTCTTATCTTTCGCAGTCATGGCAACAAGCTTAATTTTTTCATATGTTATGAGGTTGGGTCTTCAAGTAAAATTTCAATAGTAAAATTACTTTTTTGCACCGAGAAGCAGTGCTTTTTTTCTCTGTAGCAATAATTCCTTTTCTTTTTCATCCTCTTCTAACTCATTATTTCCCCAACCCTCTAAGTCGTCTAAAACGAGGCTATGAATCAGTTTTATTGCATTTTCCGAGAAATTTAGACACGGAATATACCTGAAGTCAGAGCCACCCGCTTCGAGAAAATCTTCCCTCGCTTCCATGTTAATTTCTTCTAGTGTCTCGAGACAATCAGAAATAAAGCCAGGACAGGTAACATGTAATTTCTTAATATTCCTCTCTCGAGCCAATTTGACTATAGTGGATGTGGTATAAGGTTTTAACCATTCCGCCTTTCCAAACCTAGACTGAAAAGAAATTGTCCAATCACTGTCCTCAAGAGACAATTTTTTTGCTACCAATCGAGCCGTTTTATGACATTGACAATGATAAGGATCTCCATCTTGCAGACTCCGTAATGGAACACCATGGAAACTGAACAAAAGTTGATCAGGTTTACCGTTTCTTGACCAATATTTTTCAATGTCACTGGCTATGGAAGCGATATAGATCGGGTAATCATGGAACGATTTT
>CAJWLI010000208.1 GCA_913043075.1 uncultured Gammaproteobacteria bacterium | reverse complement strand
AGTATGGAGTAGAAGAAGCTATCGAGGCCGGTCTGACTGATATAGGTTTCGTTTCTGGCCGCGGAAAGAGGGCAATAGAAGATCACTTCGATATTTCTTATGAACTTGAGCAACAGATAGCGGGAACATCAAAAGAATTCGCTCTTAAGGATATCAGAGAAATAATCAGCAGTTGTTCGTTCGCCTACACGAGGCAGAATGAAATGAAAGGTCTTGGACATGCAATTCTTACTGGAAGGAATCTGATCGGCGACAATCCGTTTGGAGTCGTTTTAGCGGACGATTTTTGCATTGCTCAGCCAGGTGTTTTGAGTCAGATGGTTAATTTGTTTGTCAGATATGGGTGCAGCATCGTAGCGGTAGAGGAGGTGTTAAATGAAGAAACACGGAAATATGGTGTCATAGATGGAGAGGAAATAGAGCGAGGCGTTTTTAAAATATCTAGCATGGTTGAAAAACCGGAGCCTGAAAAAGCACCAAGCAACTTGGCGATTATTGGGCGGTATATTTTGACGCCGGATATTTTCACAATTCTAGAAAATCAGGGTCCAGGTGCGGGAGGAGAAGTCCAACTAACCGATGCTATAAGCGCCCATGCTAAAAACAACATGGTCCTAGGTTTCAAATTCACTGGCCGAAGATTTGATTGTGGTACTCTCAACGGTTTTGTTGAGGCAACTAATACTGTTTTCCGGGGGATGACTTTTTGAGATTAACTATAGTTGGCGCAGGTTATGTAGGCTTAGTAACGGCTGCATGTTTTTCAGAAATGGGAAATACAGTGGTCTGTGTAGATGTTAATGAAAACAAAGTGAGTGGAATAAAAAAAGGCAAGATGCCCATACATGAACCTGGTCTCGCAGAGTTAGTAAAGAGCAATCTTGGAGCTGGCCGCCTATCTTTTTGTTGTCAATTAACAGATGTTCTAAGCGACACTGATATTCTCTTCATAGCGGTTGGCACTCCCTCCAGTCCAGATGGCAACGCGGATTTAAGCCAAGTCTACGAAGTCGCTAAAGCTGTGGGAAAAACCATGGTTAAACCATTAATAATAGTAGATAAGTCTACTGTACCCGTTGGCACTGCAGAGCAAGTAAAAACGATCATTGATGCGGAAGTAAAGAAAAGAGCACTTGAGTTAGATTATCACGTCGTAAGTAATCCAGAGTTCTTGCGAGAAGGAAGTGCCGTTAGTGATTTTATGTACCCTGATAGAATCGTGGTTGGAGTTGAAAGTGAAAAAAGCCGACAGGCAATGGAGACTCTCTACGCGCCTTTTGAAAAAAAACAAGATCGTCTTCAGTTCGTGCGTGTCAAAGATGCTGAAATGATTAAATATGCGTCAAACGCAATGCTTGCGATGAAGATCTCCTTTATAAATGAAATTGCAGTTATGAGTGACCATTATGGAGTCGACATAGAGAATGTTCGAAAAGGTATAGGAGCTGATCCAAGAATAGGCTCAGCATTTATCTACCCTGGCTGCGGATACGGTGGCTCTTGCTTTCCCAAAGATACCGCGGCCATGGAAAAAATGGCGAGAGTGGCTGGGCTGGATTCTAATATCTTTGGAGCCGTCTCAAGGAGAAATGAAGTCCAGCAAGAGATTCTGGTTGAAAAAGTACTTCAATACTTCAACGGTAATATAGATGGGAAAAGGTTTGCAGTTTGGGGATTGGCTTTTAAACCCGGCACAGACGACGTTAGATGTGCACCTTCGCTTAAAGTCATTAGGGGGATTTATAGAGAGGGCGCTCAGGTAGTAGCCTATGACCCTCAGGCGAGGAGGAGGGCTGCACAGGAACTTGCAGATCTTGAAGTCGAGTATGCCGATAATCAATATAAGGCCATCGAAGACGTTGATGCGTTAATTTTGATAACCGAATGGAGAGAGTTCAGACAGCCTGATTTTTCCCGACTAAAAAAATCTTTAAGAGATCGAGTCATTTTTGACGGAAGAAATATTTATGATCCAAGAGTCTGCATTGATAATGGGCTTGCTTATATCGGAATTGGCAGGAGTTCAGCTCTTTTTCAATAAATTGATTTTCATCTGGAACCAAATTTATGCGTGTACTGGTTTTTGGACAAGATGGTCAACTAGGTAAGACTCTAAAGGATTTACAGCCGAAAGAAATGAAAGTTTTTTATTCAGGAAGGTCGGACCTAGACCTTTCGAATCAAAAAAAACTAGAGGTTTATCTGGATTTTCTAAAGCCGCAAATAGTTTTAAATGCTAGTGCTTATACGTCAGTTGATGGTGCTGAAACTGAGATTGATTTAGCGCATACGATAAACTGTGAAGCACCTGCTACCATGGCGAAATACGTCAAATCTGAAAACGCAAAAATTTTGCACATTTCCACAGATTACGTCTTCGATGGATATAAGCGAACCGCTTACCTTCCCGATGATGAAAAGAACCCAAAGTCCGAATATGGTAAAAGTAAGCTGGCTGGTGAGACTGCTCTACTAAAATACGCCCAAAAAAATTCGATGATAATTAGGACCTCATGGTTATTTAGTGAATACGGCTCGAATTTTGTAAAAACAATGCTCGATTTAATGTCGAAAAGAGCAGAGATCTCTGTGGTTTGCGATCAGACAGGCTCGCCTACTTACGCAAGGGCCCTTGCTGAAGCGGTTTGGTTGATTCTTACAGGAAATCGATTTAAGCCAGGGATATACCATTGGACGAATTCAGGAAAAACGACCTGGTTTGATTTCGCAAACCTAATAAAAAAGCTAGGAGCTAGAAAAGGATTAATAGGTCGGCCGGCAGCAATATTACCAGTATCTTCTCAAGATTTTAAAACAAAGGCAGTGAGGCCAGTCTTTAGTGTTCTAGATTCCCAGAGTCTAATTGAGCTTATAGATCACCAGCCCCCCAATTGGGAGGCTTCGCTTGAAGAAATGTTAGAGCGGCT
>CAJWLI010000207.1 GCA_913043075.1 uncultured Gammaproteobacteria bacterium | reverse complement strand
CATTTGCTCTTGCAATCGCGGTAAAACGAAGAAAACTTTTGCGCACTGAAATTTCTGAACAATCACGAAAAACTTTGTTACGGTACTTCTTTAAGTTTTTTTGTCGATATAATCTAAAATATCTTAAAATGACCGCGACATAAGAGGCTTTGGATTGACAATCCCTAAGCGAAAGATAATGTTTAAGTGCTGCTATAATCTCGGACTCTTCAACCTTAACTATGTTTGAAAAAAAAAGTGCCAGCGACTTCAGACTCGATGATATGTCAAGCGGCCCCTTGCCGTGATAGCGTATTTGCTGCCCATCGATAGTGAAAATTTTTCCGTCGCTTACTAAAAAGTTCTCAGGATGGAGATCCCTTTGAACTGCGCCAAAATTGTGAAGGCGTACTAAAATTTCCATCATGGTGATTAACAAGTTGGTCTTCTCTCGTGAAGATTTTGCGCCCTCAATAGCAGCTTTCAGGCTTAAAGGTTCTTTCAACATCCGAAAAACAATAACTCTGCCGAAATCCGACTCTGATCGCCCGGTTCGCAAAATCTCGGGAGAGGCAGTCCCAGATTGTTTTATCGCCTCTAACCCCCTTATTTCTCTGTTAAATCTACGTACCGAAAATGGTCCAAAAAAGATCTTAAGAATTACAGGTTCTCGTCGCAGGTACCCTCTAACCACAAGTCTTTTTTTTGGCAACACTCTCAAGACCTCTGTCACGCGAAAAAGCATTTTGGCCCTATTGAGATCGAACAGTATCATGGAAAATGGTAAAACAATTTTTCTTTCAGAATCTTTTAAAGCTTTTAAACTCATAAATAGATTTTGCTGCAGCAGCCTATCTATCTTGACAGGAATCTTCTGGTGATGTTTGAGATAGAGCCCTCGGGCTCGAGCTAAAGATCCTGCCCAGAAATTTTTATCCTTTAGCGCCTCTCTTAAGGGCCGATCTGAGTAATAGCGCACAAACCTTAGGAGATCTCGACGAGTAAGTCCTTTTAACAAAGAAGAAAAAAGTAGGCTTCCCAAATCTTTAATTAACCACCTTCGAGGAACTTTTTCTCTTTCTTGGGCACGATGAAGATCGATTAAATGCAACACTGGGCCCTTTGATATGTCTTGGTCCATCAAAAAATGGCATAGGTAAAAGTCCCTGTGGTTTATCCCCGCCAAGTGCATTTTTCGACTTATCTCGGCAATTTTTTTAATTAGCAGTCGTTTAAAAACGGGGTTGCTCGTGGAGAAATGTTCCAGAGAAACTTTTTTTTCGAGAGCTTTTGAAATCAATAGCGATCGATGATTCAAAAAGGAAGTGCCGCGCTTTGCATATAAGTACGGCTCTATCGTAGGAATGTCTAGTTTTTGGAAAGCCCTTACAGCTCTCCACTCAGCTTCAGCGCCAAACCTCGGGGTTTGACCGCCGAATAGCTCATTAAAAGCACTTTGCCAGGAAGCAGATTTATGAATTTTAACAAAATACCGCTCTTGTCCAATTAAGACTCGCGACGTTTCTCTGTTCTCCACATCTCGAAAAATTACCCTCTCCAAGTTTTCTTGCCAGGAAAAAGGATCTTCATCTCCCATGATCTGAGCTAAAGTCGGATTTATAAAATCATTATTTTTTTCAGAGTTCATAAATATTAAAGGGCTGTTTTATTGTTTATCTATGATGAGCCACATGCGAGAACTAGTTTTCTGCGTTAAGACCCATCTCTTTTTTTACCACAAACCTATTTATTATCTTTGCTGCCTTTTTATGAAGTGAAGTTACGTCTAATTGATTAAGGAAATCTTTACTTTTTTTAACCCAATCCTCTTTATCAATATCCTTTAGAAGGATTTCCAGTGACCTATTTAGAGCGTTTTGTTCAAAGGGCAACGAGACTACATTTCCCATGCCGGACTCAACAACATAATTGGAATACCCGCTATTCTCGGTTGTCAAAACAGGCGTACCCGAAACTATCGCTTCTAGGATTACTGTTCCAGTATTTTCGTCAAGAGCAGGCAAGATGAGCAAGTCTGCGGCAAAGAGAAAGTCGCGCACATTGTCTTTTCCACCTAAAAAAGAAACCTGTTTAGAAATTAATAAACAAAAGGTGAGAAGTTGGAAATAAGTTCGATTGTCTTGGCCTACAACCAGGAATTTAGTTTCTCTCCGAATATTTTTATTGAGGGCGCTGAATGCCTTTAGCGCTCTACCAAGACCTTTTTTTTTGAACCCAGACCCGACAAAAAGAAGGAGTTTATCTTTAGGAAGAAGGCCTAACTCTTTTCTAAAATCTTGCCTAAGCGCTTCTATGTTTTCAGGCAGGAATCGATCTTCGGAAATACCCGGCGGCAAAAAATGCATTCGCGATGAGGACGTTTTATAGTATTTCTCGAAAAATTTTCTTTGATAATTCGAGATCATAAGGATTTCAGTTTTACTCTCTCTCCCAAAGACAGCCTCTTCATATTTGAAGAAATGACGATACCTTGGAAGTAATCTATAGAGTTTGCTTCGTTGATTCTGCGCGATTTCTTCGAAGCAAGAATCTCCTGCATAGTAGATGTCTAGTTCAGGGATTTTGTTAATTCCGACTACTGTGTCAACTGGATTTTTTGCCAAATCATTTCTAACCCACTCGCTATAACGGCGATACAAGGTATGCCTTGTCATCGCAGAGACAGGCACCAAGACTAGCTCAAAATCTTTAGGCATATCTCCAACCCAGGATAAAGTGTATACCCTGACTCGACTTCCTAATTCAATCGATTGGAGGGCAATTTTTAGAAAATCTCTTTGTATTCCTCCATAAGGAAAGTATTTAAAAATACAAAAAGCCAGCTTTGGTGATGCCGATCCGTTGCTTTCTAAATCTCTACTCTCTGTAGTGCTCTCCAAACTCGCTCCGGGGTTACTTCTTCATAGCAAGAATATCTATTACGTTGATGGTTCGATTTTTCCTGATATGAACACTTTGCACAAGAACATTGAAGATTAATAC
>CAJWLI010000206.1 GCA_913043075.1 uncultured Gammaproteobacteria bacterium | reverse complement strand
AATAGCCACAAATGTCTTGGAGATAATCAAGAGGAACTCCTTGAGACCAGTCATCAACCGTTTCTTTTTCTGGCCATCGCGAGTTTTGGATTCTGGTTCTGAGGTCCTCAATATCTGCCTCAAGAAAGTCTATCTTGAACTCACTAATTTCTGCCATCTCTTGTTCTCGCACTTGGGTTAACGATTTGTTTCAGTCATGCCCCAGGGGCTAATTTCAAAATTGTCTGCTTTTTAGAATTCTCTTGGCTTACGTTCGAGGATCAGCCTGAATTCCTCTCAACAATTTTCCAGGCAACGCTCCAGTAGATCTCCCATTCTCATAGATAACCTGGCCTGCTTTAATAGTACACTCTATACCCTCCGCATCTTGAAGGAATCTTCTCCCTCCAGCCGGCAGATCATCTACTATATGAGGCGTTTTCAATTTCAAGCCTTCAAAGTCGATCACATTGATGTCCGCTTTGAGGCCTTCTTCGATTAGTCCCCTGTCGAAAAGAGAATAAAGCTCAGCGGGCTGCCTCGTTAGCATTTTAATCGCCTCTGACAATTCTATTTTTTTCTGGTCTTTCACCCATTTTGTTAAAACATAAATGTTCGCGCTGGTGTCACAAATAGAACCTACGTGAGCCCCGCCGTCTCCAAGAGCTGAAACGGTATGAGGGTGGGTAAGCATTTCTTCGATATTTTTCGAGAAGTTAGCAGCCGGAATATAAATCAAGTTGTTCCCATTGTTTCCCAATAAATAGTCGTAAAGCCATTCGTCTGGATCTTTCCCATCTCGTTGAGCGCAAGAGGTAACTGAATTTTCTCGCTCGGGCAAGTATTCAATCGGATCTTCCATCGGATACATGTTTTTGAAACGTTCTTCAAAAATCTCGACAAAAACATGTGGAGACTCACTTTTTTCTTCTAATATTCTGGCTTTAATCGCGGGATCTCTGAGCTTCTCTATTCTTTCGTCCCACGGCAAATCTGAAAGAGACTTATACGTTGGCCTTGCGTAAAAGGTGTGCATAGACGCTGGGTGTCCCATTAAGATGCCTACCGGGCGAGAAATAACCTGTCCCCTAATATCTAGTCCCTCGGACTGAGCTTTCTCAATTCGATCTAATTGCTCCCGCCATAAATTCGGCGTTGGCGCAAGATCCAAGAGTGTGAATGTTCCCTTTACGCCTGGTGAATTGGCCGCGGCTCGCAAAATACTAAACTCATCATCCGCATCTTCCCAGTCAGAAATCATCTGAAAGACGCTACCTTTCTCTCCTGACAGGCTACTGCCTAGTTCCTTGAGCTCATTGGTTGCAGCTTTATAGGTGGGGACAAATTCCCCAGAGCTGCTCCTGTGCACTAGGGTTCTGGAGGTGGAAAAACCCATGGCACCTGCCTCGATGCCTTCTTTTATCAGAACCTTCATCTTCGCAATGTCTTCCTCAGTGGCCGCTTCCCTATTGACCGCTCTATCTCCCATTACATAAACGCGCAGCGGCCCATGAGGGAAAAGAGCTGCTATATCTATATCCCTCGCTCTTTCTTCTAAAGCATCTAAAAATTCTGGGAAGGTTTCCCAATTCCAAGCGAGTCCTTCATTCATTACTGATCCAGGAATTTCCTCTACTCCTTCCATGAGTTCGATTAAAATCTCGTGATCTTCAGGTTTGCAGGGAGCGAAACCGACCCCACAGTTTCCGGCAACAACAGTCGTTGTTCCAAGGTTTGAGGAGGGATTTAGGTGATCATCCCAAGTAGCCTGTCCGTCATAGTGGGTGTGGACATCCACAAAGCCAGGTGTTACTAATTTGCCGCTCGCGTCGATTGTCTTATCTGCACTGTCTAAAATAGTCTCAGAAATTTTTGCTATTACGCCGTCTTTGACTGCTATATCCACTTTTTTGGAGGCAGCTCCGGTCCCATCAAAAACCTCGCCATTTTTTATGATCAAATCAAAATTATCCATCGCCCTCTTTATGACCTCCCTTAGTACCGGTAGTGCTTAATTTATAAGTTTAATCTTACAGCAATTCGAGACACTTTAGGTCTTCTATCGCTATGCTGTTTCGCTCCACCATTTTCGACATCCACGCAAATCCTCGCTCGTTTGCAGGGTCCATCGTGCCAGCAATTACCACCGCTACTGTCCAAGCGTAAAGTATGGCTATTCGATAATCTGTCCATGCCTGATCAAAATTATACCCTGTTATTCCTTGCTTATTTAATGCCTCGGAATATTCACGTATCAGTGATTCCTCGTTTTCCCGTCTGACCTCTGTTTGCGCTGAGTGCCCTAAAAAATAAGCAACGTCATATATTCCGTTACCTTTGAGCGGCCCTTGAAAGTCTACAACCATAAGGGGATCGTGTTCTGGCTTTTGTCCGAAAAGCATATTGTCCATCCTAAAGTCACCATGAATGAATGTTCTCGGCGCTCGATCAAGTTTAGCTTGTAACGATGCTATTGAATTTAAGTAATCATTCTTCTTTGAGTTGATCTTACCTGAAACAAATTCTCCAAAGAATTCTAGTAGTTGAGGCCAACCAGCGGAGCAGCCTAGCTCCATGTTTTTCGCGTTTTCGCTTTTTGACATATTTGGGAGCCATGCGATGTCATCAACTTTGTTCCACAAACTTGCATGGAGAGTGGCTAGAAAATCTAAGCACATTTTTGATTCTTGCAAATCGGCGCCCGTTACCTGGCTTCCCATACGATATTCTGAAGCATCTTCCATTAGCAGAAAGAAATTGTGTTGCTCGTCGTGGTCGGCGGAATAAATTTTAGGACTCCTTGCTAGAGTCATCGGCGCGAGTTCTTTGTAGTAGGAGACTTCTTTTAAGTATAGGTTGAACTGTTTAGCTACGCTTCTATTAGTTTCGTTCGAGGCGGCTAGCTTTATTACGATGCTGTTGGGCCCCTCTGTTTTGTTATCCCACTCAAGGCGCACAACTGCCATGGCGCTCATCATTCCTACGCCCTCGCCCATTGGTTCCAGCCTGATTCCCGTCAGATTTT
>CAJWLI010000205.1 GCA_913043075.1 uncultured Gammaproteobacteria bacterium | reverse complement strand
GTACCACCCTGAAACCTAAATGATTGGTGGAAAAATCTTTCTCTTGAAATTGCCTCGCTGCGGGCCTAAATCTTTTGCAAAAATCATGTGAACATAAAAATGACCCTCCCTTTATAACGTTTCTCCTTGAATCAAGAGGGGTATTGGTCCACTCCCAGATGTTCCCGATCATATCGAAGAGCCCTATAGCAGTTGGTTGATAACAGCCAACTGGAGCCGCCTCGAGAAACCCGTCTACTCCTGAATTAAGTGAAGGAAATATACCTTGCCAAGTATTCGCAATCGGATTTCCTTTTTTATTGTATGCGCCAGACGTCTGATTCTCACTGTCAATTAATCCTATACTAGCGGCGTATTCCCATTCGTTTTCAGTTGGTATCCTTGTCTTACTCCAAGATGCGTAGGCCTGTGCATCTTTCATAGAAACATGTACAACCGGGAAATAGTCTTTTCCTTCGATGTTAGTGTCGGGTCCTAGCGGAGATTTCCAAGTAGCACCGGAAATTAGTCTCCATCCAGGGGGGGGGCTCGGTGTAGTCTTTTTACCGCGTTCAGATTTTTCTGACACCGAAAAAACAGCCGAACCGCTGTCAGCTCTATTCTCTCTTTCGCTTCTTTCTGCTTCGGTTACATATCCAGTTTCAGTTATAAACTCTTGAAATTGGCTGTTAGTTACTTCATGTGTTTGTATTTCAAAAGAGTCTACCCTTAATGAAGTTGGTTTGCCCTCTTCAGGATACATAGGCTTTTTGTTTTTGATAAATAAGCCTGACGGCACGCGTATAAATGTCCCTAGATCTTTTTTTTCTAGACCACATGTTTCGTGAGCGTTTGCTTTAATCCCGCTCGAATGCCAGGCGCAACAGAGTATCAAAGCGAACAGTCCAGAAAATTGTGTATTTAAGATCATTTTTCCCTTTTTAATGAACGTTTGGTCAAGAAATTTTGTTTTACTTAACGTTGATATTAGTACGTAATTCTAAATTTAGATGATGAACTTGGTTTATCAAATTAGATTTTTTGTGGCAAGCTTAATCACTAGCAGATCGATCTCAAAATAATAATAGCAATAAGGGAACTGCAAATGCACTTTAGATTATTCTTTATACTATTCATTGCTGCGCTAGTCGCTTGCGAAGGCCAAGACCTTAATAATTCAAACTCACAGCCTATTCAGCGGTTAAATCAGGATTGGTTACCAGGAAAAATCGAGTACGAAAAAATTTGTGCGTCTTGCCATGATGGCAGCTTAAAAAAAGCTCCTCACCGGGACATGATCGCTTTAATGACTCCCGAGTCGATTCTCTCAACGATTACCTCCGGTGTGATGGCAAGCTATGCATCAGGATTGAACGAAATAGAAAAAAAGAGAATCGCAGAATATCTGAGCGGAGAGAAGCTTGGTCTTGCTCAGAGCGAGATTCCAAGCTGCGGAGCTAGTATTCAATACGCTAGGGGAGCGCAGGTTGTGGGAAGCAACTGGGGGATAGGGCTAAATAATTTCCGTTTCATCTCTGAAGAATTAGCAGGAATTGGTTCTCAAAATATTGATAGTTTGACAACTCGATGGGCCATCGCGATGCCTGGAGCAAACCGAGTGAGGTCGCAGCCTTCGTTCGCTGGGGGTTTGATTTTCGTGGGCTCGCATGCAGGCAGTGTCTATGCGCTGGATCCTGACTCAGGGTGCAGCGTTTGGGAGTTTGTCGCTTCTGCTGAGGTGAGAACTAATGTTTCCGTCCATGAGTTTTCCGATCGAGCTATGGTTTTTTTTGGAGACGTCTTAGCAAATGTTTATGGAGTGGATGCTGAGTCAGGCAAACTGGTATGGAAAATTAGAGCCGACGATCATCCAAACGCCACTATCACTGGCAGCCCGACTTTTCATGGGGAAAATCTATATATACCTATTTCTTCCCTTGAGGTTAGCAATGCCATTGATCCGTACTATAAGTGTTGTACCTTTCGCGGATCGGTATTGGCGGTCAAGGGAACAACTGGAGAGCCGATTTGGAGAGGCTACACAATCACTGAAGAATCAAGAGTAACCGGCAAAAATAAGATAGGAGTTGATGTGATTGGTCCTTCGGGAGCTGTAGTCTGGAATAGTCCGTCTGTAGACGAGGAAAACAACCAATTGTTTGTGGGAACCGGAGAAAACATGTCCTCTCCTGCGACGGGAACCAGCGATGCCTTGATTGCATTTGATCTTGATTCGGGAGCGATTAACTGGGTTTTTCAGGCCACCGAAAACGATGCTTGGAATGTTTCATGTGGATTAGGAGAGGAAGAGAATTGTCCTGAAGAAAATGGCCCTGATTTTGATTTTGGAGGAGCTACTATCATTCTTGATAGTTCTGTTCATGGGAAGTTGGTTATAGCTGGACAAAAATCAGGTTTTTTGCACGCGATAAATGCCAAAACAGGGAAATTGGTATGGCAAACGAGGGTCGGTCGAGGCGGTATTCAGGGAGGCATACACTTTGGAATAGGTGCCCGAGGAGAAACGGTTTTTGTCCCAATCAGCGACATGGAGGACGGCAAAACTTATCCTGACCCCGCTCGACCTGGAATGAATGCTGTTGATGCGACAACAGGAGAAATCCTCTGGAGTACGCTGCATGAAGACAAGTGTAATGGCCGTGAGTTTTGCCATGCTGGTATTTCACAAGTTGTTACGGTAATTGGAGATCTAGTTGTTGGTGGCTCAATGGACGGTATTCTCCGTGCATACTCCATCCAAGATGGGCGGGTTTTATGGGAGTTGGATACCACTAAAGATGAGTTTCCTTCGATTACTGAAAATAAAGCTTATGGGGGTTCTTTTGGCGGAGGAGCCGGTCCTATTGCTCTTGATGGGCTTCTATTGTTAAGCGCTGGTTATGGCTTGTATGGCCATATGCCAGGTAATCTATTGCTAGCTCTTGAAGTTCCTCAAAACGCGAAATGAGGTAGAAGTGTTATTTGTTCAGTCGCATAAGATAGACCTAGGATTTTTTCGATGACTTTATTGGATT
>CAJWLI010000204.1 GCA_913043075.1 uncultured Gammaproteobacteria bacterium | reverse complement strand
CACTTTCTTACGCCCAGTCAACTGACCACTGGTTAAAAAGAAAAGTGGTTAACTTGGTTGAACTTGCGACCGGGCGAGAAAAAATAACGAGCATCTACCAGCAGCTGAAAGACGAACCATTCCAAGTTCCCCAGTTTTTTAGTAGAGGAATCCAGTTAAGCAGACTCTCTCTGCGTTACAACCAAGAAATGGAAGCGCGTATCCCAAGAGATGGACCACTAGTTTTTGTAGCTAATCACCCTTTTGGAATAATTGACGGTCTCATTCTGTGCGAAATAGCTGCACGAATAAGAGGAGATTTCCGTATATTGCTTAATAATCGGCTAATGAAGGACGAGAATTTGAATAAATTATTCCTTCCTGTCGATTTCGATGGCACTCGAGAAGCCACTAGAAAAAACGTGGAGACAAAAAAGACTGCTCAGCAAATTCTTGAAAATGGAGGCACAATAATCATCTTCCCATCAGGAAGCGTCGCAACAAGATGGAAGTTTGGGCTAGGGCCTCTAGAAGAATTGCCCTGGAGTACATTTGCAGCAAAAATAATAACTAAATCAAAGGCGACAGTAGTGCCAGTAAATTTTGATGGGGAGAACAGTGCGGCTTTTCACTTGGCAAGCAGCATTTCTGAGTCCGCAAGGCTCTCTCTCTTCATAAGGGAAGTGACCAGAAGGATTGGGACAACGATTGAATTCAAAATTGGCAAACCTATTCTTTATAACGAAATGAAACAACATGAAAGTAGAAAAAATCTAACAGAATTTCTTAAAGAAAAAGTGGATGAACTTGCTTCAGAAACTCCGAGAAATAAATTTTTGGCGTTACCCCAGTTTTTGAAAAAATCCGCATGATTTTTACACATCAGCTACTAGAACCCATATGACTATTTCTTTTAAAAACACCTACGCTGACTTGCCAAAGAACTTCTACACAAATCAGTTGCCAGAGCCCGTAACCAAGCCCTCTCCAATTTTAATAAACGAAGAATTAGCAGAGTTTTTGTCGATCCCGATCGATTGGATAAACAGTGAGCAAGGCATCGGAATGTTAAGTGGCAATGCTACCCCGGAAGGGAGCAATCCCATTGCGTCGGTTTATGCTGGACATCAGTTCGGTTCATGGAATCCTCAACTCGGTGATGGGAGAGCTATTCTGCTGGGTGAAGTCAAAGGAAAGGATGGCTTAAGCTACGATGTTCAGCTAAAAGGAGCGGGACCAACCCCCTACTCTAGAGCGGGCGATGGAAGATCGCCCCTCGGTCCTGTTCTTAGAGAACACCTAATAAGTGAGGCAATGAATGCGCTTGGTATAACATCGACACGTGCACTAGCATCGGTGGAAACGGGTGAATATGTTATGCGAGAAACATCGCTACCGGGCGCGATTCTAACAAGAGTCGCCCGAAGCCATGTGCGAATTGGCACTTTCCAGTATTTCGCTAGCATAAAAGATATCCAAGCACTTGAATTATTGACTAACTACGTCTTTGAAAGGCATTACAGCAGTCATCCCGTGCGAGAAAGCAAGGCGCTAGCTCTACTAGAAGCTGTCATGGAATCACAGGCAGAACTAATCGCTAAATGGCAATCCGTTGGCTTCGTTCATGGTGTAATGAATACCGACAATATGCTTGTCTCTGGAGAAACAATCGATTTTGGTCCCTGTGCATTTATCGATAATTTTAAAAAGGATGCAGTCTTCAGCTCAATCGATCATATGGGAAGATACTCATACGAAAATCAACCGAACATAGTGCATTGGAATATCGCTTGTTTCGCGCAAGCCTTGCTGCCGATCATTGAGCAAAACGAAACAAAGGCCCTTGAACTAGCGAAAGAAGTCATTGAGCGCTTTCCAAAACTGTACAAGGAAAAAGAAGAAGCCCAGATGAGACCTAAGTTTGGTTTCAAAAAAAAACTGCAAGGAGATCAGCACCTCATGGAGGAATTTTTTCTTTTGCTCGAGGAAAACCAACTTGATTTCACCTTGTCTTTTCGACGTCTGTCAGAAATGGCCGGAGAAACTCCTAAATTTTCGGTGTCTGAATTTACTGGATTTCCGACATTATTCGATGAATGGTTAAACAAGTGGAAAGCACGCACGGGAAAAGAAGGGAACCAAGAAATACAGACCGAAATGATTTCTAATAATCCGGCGATCATCCCAAGGAACCATCTAGTAGAACAGGCGATAAACGAAGCGACCGATGGCAATTTCAACTTATTTCGTAAACTAGTGACAGAGACAGCGAATCCATTTGATTTGAACGCAGTAAATATAGATCTCGCAAAAAAGCCGCGCCCAGATCAAACTGTAAGACAAACTTTTTGCGGGACGTGAAAAATCAGCAAATCCCAGCTCACTCAGAAAAAATGGTAGAGTTTTTTCACCAACTAATGACAAATTGAAAAATGGAAAACATCCTCCGAACACCAGACAAAAATTTCGCTGAGCTGACCGACTATCCATTCGAGCCAAACTACTATGTTTGGAATGGTGTTAGGGTTCACTACGTTGATGAGGGGCCCAAAGAAGGACCCGTAATGCTGCTTCTGCATGGAATGCCTACTTGGGGTTATTTGTTCCGGGACATGATCCCAATCTTAATAGCAAAGGGTTACCGCTGCATCGTTCCAGATCATATTGGCTTTGGAAGGTCTGACAAGCCATCCGAACCAAGTTTCTACTCAATCGCGAGACATACCGAAGTCCTTTCGGGACTAATCTCAAATCTCAGACTAAAAAACATAACGCTCGTCTGCCAAGATTGGGGCGGACCGATAGGACTTGCTCAAGCTGTCTATATGGGAGAGCGTTTTTCAAGGTTAGTAATCATGAATACATGGTTACATCATCCGGAGTTCGAATACTCAGACGCGATAATTAAATGGTGTAAAAATTGGCAGGAGGGGGGTCTATTCAGCATCGACAAGCCTGACATTGCGGCTCTTCTTCTTATTAGTGCAGGATTGGTAGCACCAAAAGTCGGTGTCCCCTGGATACTTAATGGAGATAAACCACCGATCG
>CAJWLI010000203.1 GCA_913043075.1 uncultured Gammaproteobacteria bacterium | reverse complement strand
GCGCCAAAATTAAAGGATGATGCAAATTGTTCGGCGCTTGACGCCATACTTTTTATCCTAGCTGTTACTGTCAGTAGTCTGTTCTAGAATGACTGCCCCACCTGCTTCCTCTACGGCAGCCAATGCTGATTTGGATGCTCCCGCAACCCTTATCGTAATTTTTGAATCGAAATCCCCCTTGGCAAGCAAGCGGACTCTGAGGTTTGTTTTGCCTGCTAAGCCTGCCTCACGTAGAATATTTTCATCTAATTCCTTACCCTTTTCAAGCCTCCCATCCTCGAGAGCTTTCTGCACATCACCTAAATTTACGACTGCATATTGCTTTCTAAATGGATTTTTGAAACCTCTTTTTGGAAGCCGCCTGTATATAGGCATTTGACCGCCCTCAAAACCATTTATTGTAGCTCCGGCTCTTGATTTTTGCCCTTTATGCCCTTTGCCACTGGTTTTTCCAGTTCCTGATCCAGCACCTCGCCCGACTCTCTTTCTTTCGGTTCGGGCGCCATCATTATCTCTAAGCTCGTTTAATCTCATTTTCCTACAGTCTCCTAAGAGGCTAATATCGCTAATCTAGTAGTTGCTACTTATTATCTTCAATTTTCAAAAGATGGCTCACTTTGTCAATCATCCCACGAATTGCCGGTGTGTCCTCTAGCGTGCTAGTCTTATGAAGCTTATTCAGACCAAGTCCAACCAAAGTCTCTTTCTGACCCGGTTTTCTTCCAATAGCACTTTTTATCTGGGTGACTGTTAAAACACCGTTTCCTTTTTTAACTTTATTCATTTGTTACTCCACCTGAGATAATAACTTTAGAACCCTAGGTCCGTGACGGCTCACCGTCGTTTGAATTCCGTCCAAAAATCTCTGCCACTTTTTTCCCCCGTTTTCCCGCGACGGCGCGTGGAGACCCTATTCGGGTTAAGGCGTCGAAAGTTGCTTTTATCATATTGTGAGGATTGGATGATCCCGTAGACTTTGCAACAACATCTTGAACCCCCAACGACTCAAAAATTGCGCGCATCGGACCACCCGCTATTACGCCAGTGCCAGCTGGTGCAGAGCGAAGTACTACATGGCCAGCTCCATAATCGCCTTTCATATCATGATGCAACGTTCTACCTTCTCTTAATGGAACCCTCACCATCGTTCTTTTCGCTTGATCAGTGGCTTTTCTGATCGCCTCTGGAACCTCCCGAGCCTTTCCCGCTCCATGGCCAACCCGTCCACGACCGTCCCCAACGACCACGAGAGCGGCAAAACCAAATCTTCTGCCTCCTTTAACCACTTTCGCCACTCGGTTTATACCGACCAGTTTTTCTATTAGTTCCGGATCTTCTTTTTGATCTCTATTACTACGTTCTTGTCTTTCACCACGTGCCATGAGAGGCTCCCTTTAAAATTTAAGACCAGCTTCGCGTGCACTATCAGCGAGAGCCTTAACGCGACCATGGTATCTATATCCACCACGATCAAAAACGACCTCGTTTAGCCCTTTTTCCAAAGCTCTTTCTGCAACCAACTTCCCGACTGCTTCAGCTGCAGATTTGTCAGCACCAGTCTTCAAAGAATTACGCAGATCCTTTTCTAATGACGACGCAGAAGCAACAGTAAGTCCCTGAGAGTCATCAATAAGTTGCGCATAAATATTTTTGGATGATCTAAATACCGAAAGTCGAACCTTGTCAGGAGACTTCCGTCGAAGAGCAGACCTATTGCGTTGTACGCGCTTCGAAAAAAGTTCTTTGGTTTTAAGCATCCTATTTGCCCCTATTTCTTCTTGCCTTCTTTGCGGCGTATTGTTTCGTGTACATATTTGATTCCTTTACCTTTAAAAGGTTCTGGAGGTCTATATGCCCTGATCTCTGAAGCTAATTGTCCAACCTGCTGTTTGTCGCTACCATGAATAGATATTGCTGTTGGGCGTTCACACTTCATATTGACACCCTCAGGTATCGCGTAGCGCACAGGATGGCTGTAACCAAGAGCTAGTACTAAATCCCGTCCCTCTACCGCGGCCCTATATCCCACGCCATTTATTTCTAAATCAACCGTGAAACCTTCATTCACTCCGATTAACATATTATTTATCCGTGCCCGCGTTGTACCCCACATCGATCGCGATTGCTTTGTTTTCGACTTTGGTGATACGGAAACCATATTCTCGTCTAGTGTAACCTGAACTTCATCGGATATAGTGAGCGATTGCTGACCCAACTTACCTTTCACATTTAGAATACTATCTATGATTTCCACTGTAACGCCGTCTGGGACAGCGACCGGATTTTTACCTACTCGCGACATGAAATCTACTCCAGCCTAAAATACGTGACATAAGACTTCACCGCCAACATTTGCGGCTCTCGCCTCGTTATCTGACATTACACCTTGTGGGGTTGAGATTATAGAAATACCAAGCCCATTAAAAACCCGCGGCAACTCATTGATTTTGGAGTAAACTCGACGGCCCGGCTTTGATATTCGCTTTATTTCTCGAATGACTGGTTCCCCTTCATAGTATTTTAACTCAATATTAAGATGGGAACAATTCTGTGTTTCTTCAGATAAATCACTAGTGAAACCTCGAATATAGCCCTCCCTTTTCAGGACTTCCAAAACATTACTGCGCATCCGGGAGGCTGGCGAAGATACCACATTCTTTCGCGCCTGCTGACCATTCCGGATTCTTGTTAACATATCTCCAAGTGGATCGCTCATCGTCATTGCTGTCTCCTACCAACTAGATTTCACAAGACCTGGTACTTGCCCAGTTGAACCCAAATCGCGTAATGCTATTCGTGACATTTTAAATTTTCTATAATAACCTCTGGGTCGCCCTGTAACCTGACATCTATTTCTCAGGCGAATCCTTGCGCCGTTTCTTGGCATCTCGCTTAACTTCAAGCCTGCGTTGAATCTCTCTTCGATTGGAAGTTCTTTATCTTTAATCATAGCTTTAAGACGCATTCGTTTAGCCGCATGCATAGCTACTAATTTCTCTCTATTCTTATTTTTCTCTATTGAACTTTTTCTGGCCATTTGCCCTCTCCTTC
>CAJWLI010000202.1 GCA_913043075.1 uncultured Gammaproteobacteria bacterium | reverse complement strand
AGAAAAGCGCAAAAACAAGGGAGGCTTTTTTCTAGATTTTTTATATCGGGCCGCTTTGTATCCAATTTCCATTCCTTTTTTATATGCCCATTTTCCTAGAAATGTACCCTCATTTATTTTTATTTCAATATTGCTATGTTTTTTTTCCCAAACTCTTGGGACTGCAAAATGAATGGTCGGCGATATTTCCTGTATGTCATGGAAAACGGTCTCGGGTTCTTCCACCAAATTAGTGGTGCAACCCGATTCAATGCTCGAGAATGTGTAGAACATACGTCCCGCAATATGAGCTAAGGGCAAAAATCCTAATTGCTCATCTGTACTGTCAATTGCGTAGATATTTTGTATCGTGATCATCATGTACAGCATATTTCTGTGACTGATCATCGCTCCTTTTGGGGCGCCAGTGGTGCCTGACGTGTAGGTCAGAGTCAAAACGTCTTCAGGGTCTGCTTTTGTGATCTCTTTGGCCCAGAAATCCGGGCAATTTCCGTGGAATTCTTTTCCTAATTCAATTAGCTGATCGAAGCTAATACACATCGGATCATGGAAATTTCTTAATCCTTCCATATCAAAGATTATTATTTTCTCCAACCAAGGCGTTTCTTTTCTAACCTGCAGAATCTTGTCTAGTTGTTCCTCGTTCTCCGCGAAATAGAAACGAGTCAGGCTATCATTTGTCAGGTATTTTACCTGCGTAGCTGAATCTGTTGGGTAGACTCCGTTTGTAATTCCGCCGCAGCAAATCACGCCTAGATCAGCGAAAAACCACTCCTTGCAAATCTCACTTGCAATCGAGCAAACATCCCCGCGCTTTAAACCAAGAGAACAAAGTCCAAGTCCAGCATACATTGCCTTTTGCCCGTAATCTCCCCAAGATATTTCATTCCAAATGCCAAAATCTTTTTCTCGGATAGCTATCTCTTCGGACCGGTTTATCACTCTCTCCCAAAATAACGTGGAAACAGTTCGATGATTATCAATTGCCACTTCAGGAGGGGAAGTTTCAATGTTGACGAAATGACCTAGCTTCATCGCCACGTTTTCCTCTGCTTCCAACGTCTGGTTCCTCTTTGACCACTATCTTTTATTCCTAAGTAGAATTCCTTGATGTCCGGTGATTGCTTGAGGTTTTCGCAAGTACCTTCCATTACAATTCGCCCCGTTTCCATGATATACCCATAATCACCAAGCGATAGAGCTAACTTTGCATTTTGTTCAACAAGCAGGATTGTTATTTCTCGCTCGTGGTTTAACCGATGAATTATTGAGCCGATTTCGGATACCAATTTAGGGGACAAGCCCAAGGAAGGTTCATCTAAAAGTATGATCTTGGGTCTAAGCATCAATCCTCTTCCGATCGCGAGCATTTGCTGCTGACCACCCGATAGAAGCATAGCTCGTTGCCTTGATTTTTCCTTTAGTATCGGAAAATAGTCGTATACCATTTCTAAATCTTCTTTAACTAGTCGGTCCTTTCTTGAATAAGCGCCTAGTAGCAGATTTTCCTGAACACTTAGAAACGGAAAGACCTCTCTCCCTTCGGGTACGTGAGCGATTCCAAGCTTAGCGGTTTCGTCTGGATCTTTATTCGTGATGTCAACTTCGTTGAAGCTTATTTTCCCTTTTTGTGGCTCGATCGCTCCACTGATGGTTTTGAGGACCGTTGTCTTTCCTGCACCATTTGCTCCGAGTACCACAGTGATCTTGCCGCTTTTGATTTCCATAGTAAGCCCTTTGATTGCGGCTATGGGCCCGTAATAGCTTTCTATATTTTTAGCACTAAGCATATTCTCTCCGGTCACCCTAGATAGGCTTTTATTACTTCGGGATGTTTTTGCACTTCTTGAGGTTTCCCAACAGTGAGGACTTTGCCGTCAGCGAGCGCGAGGACGCTGTCCGATGCCTTCGATACAAGATTCATGTCATGTTCTATCATCAAAATTGAAATTGATAATTCTTCTTTTATGTCCTCAATTTGAAAAACTAGATCCTCTGTCTCCTCAGGGTTAAGTCCAGATGAGGGCTCGTCTAGTAAAACTAGTTTTGGTTCAAGACATAGGGCTCTGCCGATCTCGACGAGTTTTCTAATCCCAAAAGGTAAGCTCACGATTTTAGAGTCTCGATATGATTGAAGATCTAAGAGATCGATAATATCCTCGGCGTTTTTTCGAAAGTTAATTTCTTGAGCTCGGGCCTTCGCAAGAAAAAAAAGTTCATGAAGCAAGCTCGTCTTGCTATGCACATGGCTACCAATTAATAGATTGTTCAGAACTGACTCGTGTTCAAAGAGCTCTGTGTTTTGGAACGTTCTCGCTATTCCGAGTTTTGCGATCGAATGGGGGGGAACAGATTTAAGCTCGATGCCTTCGAAGACGATAGACCCGCTATCAAGATCATAAATTCTGCTAATCAAGTTAAAAAGGGTTGTTTTGCCTGCGCCATTTGGCCCAACAATACTGAGGACCTCACCGTAATTCATTGACAATGATACATCGTCGATGGCTTTTACCCCGCCAAAAGACACTGAAACGTTTTTTAATTCTAGGATTGTCATCGTAATCTTTCGGTTTTCAAGAAGGTTCGCTGTCTCTTGTGAGTTGATCGACGATACAGAGGGAATTCTTCAAAAAAGCTTCTAATCTTTAGCCATCTCCCGTAGACCCCCAAGGGTTCGTATATAAGGACTAGTACCAGAATTAATCCAAATATGCCGGGTTCCAGTCCAGGGATTTGGGCTAATCTGTCTGGCAGGATGTCTCTTAATAGAGCCAATGCTTGAGGCAAAAAACCGATAAATATCGCGCCATAGACGGCTCCGTGTAAAGAGCCTAGCCCCCCCACAACTATCATGAGCAAGAGTTGGATAGAAATTAAAATGTTAAAGCTGTCGGGAGCTAAATACCCTATTTTATGGGCTAACAATCCGCCAGCAAGACCAGTAAAACCAGCAGATATCGCAAAAGCGATTGTCTTCGTTTTAGCGAGGTTTATTCCCATACTCTGCGCCGAGATTTCCGAGTCTCGAACGGCCGTCATAGCCCTGCCCACTGGTGATCTGAGTATGTTGAGGCCTATCAA
>CAJWLI010000201.1 GCA_913043075.1 uncultured Gammaproteobacteria bacterium | reverse complement strand
GTATCGCATTCCTTCGGTTGCGAGAAACCAACAGTCCAAAGTCTTGCAGCTTTGTCTAGCCCAGCAAACTTTGATTCTCTTTTGTATAAGGCGTAACTATGAAGGCACTCTAACTCGTTGGAGGGATTTATCAGTTGGCTATAGTTCCTAAGAAATACTGTCCAATGACCTCGTTTAGCCAAAATAGGCAGCCAATGGGAGAGCAGCGGTTGCCCTAATGGAGTTTCGCTATAGTCTTCAAGGAATTTTAAAATTTGTTTTTCCTTGTACCTCGAGATTCTGTAGATCTTTTCATTAAACTCCAAATAAGGGTAGAGGGAGTAGTTTTTCAAACCTTCTTTTTCCTTGGAAAAATTAGAGAATTGATTATTTTTTAGGAAGCGCATCGCCTTTTTGTATGCTTTTCTTTGCTCTATCAAATCTTTCTTTTGATTTGCCTCATAGGATTGACCGCGAGAAAAGTCTCCTAACGAGTTAGAATAAAAAAGGATTAGAAAAACAAAAACGAGTACTTTCACTGATCTGACAGGGCTAGCAAAGGATTAGAACATTATTCTATTTTTTAACGAAAATTAAAGACATTTATTCTTTTTTGCCGACTCGAATTGCCAACACATCGCACGGGGCTCCTTGAAGAACACCGCTAGCAGTGGAACCTAGCAAAAGCGCCAACCCATGGCGTCCGTGGCTCCCAACAACAATAAGGTCTGCACCTATGGAATAGGCTAAGGCGTGAATTTCGCTTTCTGGCCTCCCAAATATAAGGTGCTGATCTGACTTTTCTATATCTAGATAATCGGAGAATTCGCTTAGGTGCTTTGCTGCTGTTTCTTGAATCTGATCCTGTATGTTTGAGATATCCATCGGGATATCGCCCCCGTAAGCTATTGAAAGCGGCTCAACAACATGAACAATACTCATCTTTGCTTTTAAAGCATGTTTCATTACCAGAGCTTTCTGTGCCACTTCTCCGGATTCTGAACTTAAGTCCAAGCCCACAAGTATGTGCTTATATTCAATCATCGCTTATAATGTTCTGCTTGCGCTTTAAAGGACGATTTATAGAATCTACAGGGTTAACACTTCCACCTCAACCCCCCAATTAAAAAGAGAATTTCTTTTGTCTTATTTTTTTATCTTCCTTGCAGTTGTTTTCGTCTTAACTCCAGTTCTTTCAATATTTCCTAAGAAAAGACAGAGGGAAATACAAAAAATGAGAGCCCTAGCGTTAAAGTCAGGTGTAATTGTCACTATTAACCAGCCGATACGCTCACAGAGAAAAATCAAGGAAAGTTTCTCGCAAGCACTAGAGCTTGCTAAAGCCACGGAAAAAAGGGGCGGCGTAACCTACAGTAAGCGCCGCGATAATCTGGAAGGCGTGGGGGTCCGAGTCCCTGTTGCCTGGCGGATAGAAAAAGAATCTGATGGTCGCTGGTCTTGGCGAATTGATTTCCGCTCGCATGGTTGTGAACCTTTTCGGAGATGGATCGAGAAATCTGTAATCGATCTTCCTCAGGATACCCAATTTGTTGAAGAACAAAACGGCTTTATCTCTTTAAACTGGTTTGAGAAGTTACCGGCGAGTGAAAAGTTGGTAGTCGATTTTCTCAACGACTGCGCTAACTTCAACTTTGAGTAATTTCCTAAGTTTTAGACTTATTTTTCGCAGGGGTCGGCAGAAAAAATTAAAAAACGGACTTGACCTGGGTAGCCATTGTCCTTTAAAACTCGCGGCGAGCTTTTTTTTTACTGAAATCGGAAATTTTTATGGCCAAGTCTTTGGTGATTGTTGAGTCGCCAGCAAAAGCTAAAACGATAAACAAATATCTGGGCAATGGATTCGTTGTGAAGTCCAGTGTTGGACATATTCGAGATTTGCCCGTCAGCGGTGTGAGCAAAGTAGACCCAAAGGCTAGGGCCAAAGAGGCTGCAAAAACAAGAAAGATGGCGCCTGAAAAGAAAGAAGCATATAAAAAAGAAAAGGCAAGAAAACAACTAGTCGCTAGAATGGGAATTGATCCCGAGAATGACTGGAAAGCTGATTACCGAATACTGCCCAAAAGCGATAAAGTGGTTTCGGAGCTCAAGAGACTCGCGAAAGATGCCCCTCAGATCTACTTAGCGACAGATTTAGACAGAGAAGGGGAAGCTATAGCTTGGCATTTAAGAGAAGCCATTGGTGGAGAAGAGTCACGGTATTGCAGAGTGGTCTTTAATGAAATTACAAAGAAAGCGGTAGAGCGAGCTTTTGAGAGTCCGGGAAAATTAAATATGGACCGCGTCAATGCTCAGCAAGCGAGACGTTTTTTAGATAGGGTAGTCGGATTTAAACTGTCCCCGCTCCTCTGGGCAAAAGTCGCGAGAGGTCTGTCCGCGGGAAGAGTTCAGTCTGTTGCCGTAAAAGTTGTTGTAGAGAGAGAGAGCGAGATAAGAGCTTTTGTTCCTGAGGAGTTTTGGGAAATTCAAGCTGATTTAGCTGAGGAAAGAAAAAAAGAGGCTACATTAGAAAATCCAATCTGTTTCGATGTTGTGAAGTATGAAGGAAAAAATTTCAGGCCAAGATCGAAAGAAGAAGCCGACCGAGCATTAAAGCTCTTAGCTGAAGCGAAATATAAAGTAGCCGAAAGAAAAGAGAGGCCCACAAAAACTCGGCCCTCTGCTCCTTTTATCACTTCAACGTTGCAGCAATCTTCGAGCACCAGGTTAGGGTTCGGAGTAAAAAAGACAATGATGTTGGCGCAGAGGCTCTATGAAGCTGGTTATATCACCTATATGCGAACCGACTCGACTAATTTGAGTTCCGATGCGCTTGGGATGGCGCGAGGAATTATCCTTGAAAGCTTCGGAGAAAAATATTTGGCGTCGGAGCCAAGGCTTTATTCGAGTAAGGAAGGCGCGCAGGAAGCCCACGAAGCCATTCGTCCCTCTGACGCTCGAGTAAAGGCAACCGCATTGAACGGTGTTGATAGGGATGCAGAACGTTTATACGAATTAATTTGGCGTCAGTTCATTGCGAGCCAGATGACTGACGCGGAGTATCTGAGCACCTCTTTGCTAGTAAAAGCAGATGATTTTGAATTGAAGGTTCGGGGCA
>CAJWLI010000200.1 GCA_913043075.1 uncultured Gammaproteobacteria bacterium | reverse complement strand
TACCATGTTTCGCGTGGAGCTAGAAAATGGGCACATTGTTACAGCACACATCAGTGGGAAAATGAGGAAGAATTATATAAAGATTCTGACAGGTGATTCAGTTCAAGTAGAATTAACGCCATACGATTTAAGTAAGGGCAGAATTACCTTCCGTGAGTAGTTAAACCGTCTCTGGCTCCCCTACTACGAGGACTAAATCTTCGTCCTCGACGTCTACGAGAACGGGGCCACCGTTGCGAGACAACTTGCCAAACAGAATGTCTTCAGCCAGCTCTTTTTTTATACGCTCTTGAATGAGCCGCTGCATTGGCCTAGCGCCCATCTTCTCGTCATAACCATTTGCAGCAAGCCACTCTCTCGCCTCTTCAGTGACATCTAACTGGACATTCTTCTCGTCCAGTTGAACCTGTATTTCGACGAGAAATTTATCGACGACGGTCTTGATTACCTCTATAGGAAGGGACCCGAATTGAACTATCGCGTCTAAACGATTCCTAAATTCCGGTGTGAAAGTTTTCTTTATAACGCCCATGCCATCACTACTATGATCTTGAGTTTGAAAACCAATAGAATTTCGGTTCATCTCTTGCGCACCCGCGTTTGTCGTCATCACAATAATGACATTTCTAAAATCAGCTTTTCGGCCATTATTGTCGGTGAGGGTGCCGTGGTCAAAAACTTGGAGCAGAAGATTGAAGACTTCGGGATGAGCCTTCTCAATTTCATCGAGTAGTAATACGCAGTGCGGCTGCTTGGTGATAGCCTCCGTAAGTTGACCGCCTTGGTCATAACCAACATATCCAGGAGGAGCTCCTATCAACCTTGAAACTGTATGGCGCTCCATATATTCAGACATATCAAACCTTAAAAGTTCTACCCCCATTATCGAGGCAAGCTGTTTACAGACCTCTGTTTTTCCTACCCCTGTAGGCCCACTAAAAAGAAAAGATCCTATCGGCTTACCTTCTTCCTTCAAACCGGCCCGCGAAAGCTTTATCACACTTCCTAATGAATTTATCGCCTCGTCTTGCCCAAAAATTACCATCTTTAAATTAGTCTCCAAATCTTTGAGGGCATTGCGATCCGAGCTGGATACATTTTTTGGCGGGATCCGAGCTATTTTGGCTACCATTTGTTCTATGTCATTTGCGGATATTTGTCTCTTTCTTCGACTTTTTGGCTGAAGCTGCTGGAAGGCACCGACTTCATCAATGACATCAATCGCTTTGTCCGGCATAAAACGGTCGTTGATATATTTATCCGCCAATTCTGCAGCTACCTTGAGGGCTCGATTTGTATACTTGAGGTTATGATGCTCTTCGAACCTTGTCTTTAAGCCTTTAAGTATCTGGTAAGTGTCTTCAACACTTGGTTCCGTTATGTCAATCTTTTGAAATCTTCGTGATAAAGCCCTATCTTTGTCAAAAATACCCCTGTACTCCTGGTACGTTGTAGACCCAATACATCTTATCTCGCCAGAAGCTAATAACGGTTTAAGCAAGTTGGAAGCGTCCATCACTCCGCCTGAGGCCGCGCCTGCTCCGATTATTGTATGAATCTCGTCGATAAAAAGCACCTGATCAGGAGAGCTTTTCAACTCACTCAGAACGGATTTCAATCTTTTTTCGAAATCACCCCTGTATTTTGTCCCGGCCAACAGAGCTCCCAAATCCAAAGAATGGACAACACTTTTGCTAATTACATCGGGGACGCGTTGGTCGACTATTAATTTTGCGAGACCTTCTGCGATTGCGGTCTTGCCAACTCCAGACTCGCCTACTAATAAAGGGTTGTTTTTTCTTCGTCTAGACAGGGTCTGTATTACCCTTTCAACTTCGCTGTCTCTTCCTACTAACGGATCGATTACTCCCTTCTTTGCGGACTCATTCAAATTGGTCGCGTATAACGCCAAAGCAGATTCTTTCTTTTCTGAAGCACTGCTTTCCTTCGCATCAACGCTAGAGTCTTCTGAAACCTCACTTGGCTGCCGTTGTCCACCGTGAGAAATATAATTTACGACATCAATCCTATTAATATTTTGCTGCTTAAGAACAAAAACAGCGTGGCTCTCCTGTTCACTATAAATCGCTACTAAAACGTTTGCTCCCTCAACTTCTTTTTTTCCACTAGACTGAACATGGAAAACAGCTCTCTGCAAAACTCTCTGGAACCCGAGGGTCGGTGAGGTTTCTCTATCTTCGTTGCCAGGCAATAATGGGGTCGACGAATTAACAAACTCTTCGAGACTTTCCTTAAGCTCATCCAAATTCGCGCCACAAGCCCTCAAAACTTCGGTGGCAGACGCGTTCTCCAAGAGAGCGAAAAGAAGGTGTTCGACTGATATAAGCTCGTGTTTTTTTCTTCGCGCATCTTTAAATGCGAAATTAAGCGTAACTTCTAATTCTCTACTAAGCATCGTTTTCCTTTTCAGTTCTATTCATCGTCTGCTACCGGCTCTATCTCTGAAACCAGAGGGTGCTCATTGTCCTTTGCACACTGATTTACTTGCGCTGATTTCGTTTCAGCTATATCTCTTGGGAAAATGCCACAAGTTGCTTTCCCGCTAGTATGAACGGTAAGCATAACTTGGGTAGCTTTTTCCCTGTCCATACCAAAAAATGCCTGCAAGATCTCTACAACGAATTCCATAGGGGTGTAATCATCGTTCAATAGAGTGACTCTATACAACGAGGGTTTTTTTAAGGTCGGTTTTGAAGGAGCTTCCAGGACTCCTGTGCCGCGGTCACCGTCGCCTTCATTTTCGTCTGAGCACCAAAACCCATCTTTGAGTACGTAACCATTTTCCCGTAAAAGCATTTTTTCCATAGCTTATATTCGTTTGTCTAATTCTCGCCATCTGATGATCAAGAATCAACCTTAATTGTTGCTGATTCTTAAATCTAGCGAGCCACGCTTGAAGTACACTTTAACTCACTGAAGATATTAATGTTCAAAAAACATTCTTTGAAGGAACCTTGACGTTTGCTAAAAAAAAATCCCTAATAAAATAATAAAAATAAAAATAATCTCCATAAAGTAGTCTGGCTTAGGTCTAAAAACTGTTTTCTTGTGGAGAAAAGAGTGAAGCGAATTCGCGACTC
>CAJWLI010000199.1 GCA_913043075.1 uncultured Gammaproteobacteria bacterium | reverse complement strand
GAGTCTATGAGTTTTGGTTTTGAAAAAATCCGATCGCAAAAAATTTCGTCTTTAAGTACTGAGGTGGAAGAATATCGACACACCAGCGGGGCGAAACATTTTCACTTCTCGAACGACTACTCCGAGAATGTTTTCATGGTTGCCTTCAGAACTATCCCAGACGACTCGACAGGCGTTGCTCATATACTTGAACACACTGCGTTATGTGGGAGCGAGAAATACCCAGTCAGAGACCCTTTCTTTTCCATGCTTCGAAGATCTCTGAATACTTTTATGAATGCTTTTACATCGAGCGACTTTACAGCGTATCCTTTCGCTAGTCAGAACGAGCAAGATTACTTCAATCTTTTGGAGGTTTATCTTGACGCAGTTTTCTTCTGTAACCTTGACCCCCTCGATTTTGCGCAGGAAGGCCACCGGCTGGAATTTGAAAAGCCTAACGACCCCGATTCGCCTCTGATTCAAAAAGGAGTGGTCTATAACGAGATGAAAGGCGCTACCAGTTCGCCGGTTTCTATACTTTATCAAGGAGTTCAGGAAGCTCTCTACCCTGAATCTACATATCACTATAACAGTGGCGGTGACCCTGCCATTATCCCGCAACTTACTTACGAACAACTGAAAGGGTTTCACAGGTCGCATTATCATCCCTCGAACGCGGTGTTTATGACTTTTGGCAACATCGCAGCTGAGAAACAGCAAGAAAAGTTTTCCAAATTGGCACTCAGCAAAATTACTTCGGTTTCAGAAGCTGAAATAAAGGTTTTTGAGGAAACCAGATACCAAAGGCCTCAAAAGAAGATCTTTGAGTATCCCCTAGATGACGACAATACTGCTGATAAAACGCACATAGTCTTGGGTTGGCTTTTAGGAAAAAATACTGATGTAAAGTCTTTGCTAAGGTGCCACCTCTTGTCCGGCGTGTTGCTGGACACCGGCGCTTCTCCTCTCAGGTTAGCGCTTGAGCAGAGCGATTTATCAAACTCAGCTTCGCCACTCTGTGGCCTTGAAGAGGATCACATGGAAATGAATTTTGTGTGTGGTGTTGAGGGCAGCAATCCTGATTCGGCTGATGAAGTTGAACGACTTATTCTCAATGTTTTGAAAGACATCTGTTCTGAGGGTATCGATTCCGAAAGCCTAGAGTCAGCTCTTTACCAATTGGAGTTGTCTCAGAGAGAGATCGGCGGAGATGGATGGCCCTTCGGTCTCCAAATAATCTTTTCTTGTATGCCTGCGGCGATTCATCGGGGGGACCCTATTGCGCTGCTCGACATAGAAAGTGCGTTGGTTGATCTGAGAGAGGAAATTAAAGATCAAGATTTTATAAAAAAGTTAATTCGAGATTTGTTGCTGGATAATCCCCATCGAGTCCGGGTTGTAATGCAACCCAATAGAGAACTGGGCGCAGGCTTAGTTCAGGATGAAAAAAAGCGGTTGGCAAAATTGAAGCAAGCGCTCTCGGTAGAGCAAAAAAAAGAAATCGTTGATTTAGCTGATCGGTTAAAGGCAAGGCAATCTTTAGTTGAAGATCTTGACGTCTTGCCAAAAGTAACGCGAAAAGATATTCCTGATCGAAAAAATTTCCCTCATGTTTCACAGAAGGAATATGGGGAGTACTTCTTGACGGCAGCCGCTGCCAGCACTAATTCAATTTGTTATCACCAAGTGATTAATCCTGTCCCTTCATTAGGGGCAGAAAAGCTACGACTGTTGCCTATCCTGAGCAATATTTTGTCCGAGCTGGGGTCAGGTGGAAGGTCATATATTGAGACGCAGCGTCTTCAGCATCGCGTTTGTGGAGGGATTTCAGCCTTCGCATCGTTTAGAGGAACGCCCGCGGATTGCGATTCCCCTTTGGGATATCTCACGATTTCTTCTAAGACCCTGGATAGATACTCCTCGGATATGATGAAGGTAGTAAAGGAGACTGTTAATGAGGTCCGATTTGACGAGAGAGATAGGTTTAAGGAACTGATTAACCAAATGTATATTGGAAAGCTGAATTCCATCACGTCCAATGGTCATCAGCTTGCCATGATGGCAGCCTCTGCGAGGCTCCGTCCATCAGCAAGAATAAATGAGCTTGGATCCGGAATCTCAGGACTGCTGAATCTCAAACAATTAGTCAAAAAAGTAGAAAGGGATGTCGAAGCAAACGCGATATTAGAAGAATTGTCTGATCTGTATGCCTTAGTTAATTCAACCAAACCTCATCTCCTCCTCGTTGCTGGCGAAGAGAAAGTTAAGAATGTCGAAAATGATCTTGTTAGGCTTTGGTCTAAGCATTCAAGTTTTTCAAATGTACTCTCTGAAAATCTTCTAACCGATTCGCCCAGTAATATTGCTTATGTTATATCCGCGAAGGTTAACTTTTGTGCTGCTGCTTACTCAACGGTCTCTGAGAACCATCCAGATTCCCCAGCTCTCTCTGTCCTAGGAAGTGTGCTGAGGAACGGCTTCCTGCACTCCGAGATTAGGGAAAAAGGCGGCGCATATGGTGGGGGAGCAATGCATGATGCGGCAAATGGTATATTTAGATTCTACTCTTATCGTGATCCAAGGTTGATGGAGACTTTCGATGATTTTCAAAAATCTCTGGCCTGGCTCGCTTCTGAAGGAGTGTCTGAGGAATCACTAGAGGAGGCTATTATGGGGGTGCTAGGATCTGTAGATGCGCCCGGATCGCCGGCCGGAGAGATAAAAAAGGCCTATCATCAGCATCTTTTCGGGAACTTGGCGGAAAAGCGGGAAGAAAAGAGAAAAAAACTTCTAGAGGTGACTGGAGAGGATTTGCTCAGAGTAGCAGAGCTTTATTTGAGCCCTGAACCGGCCCTTGCAGCGCTGGTTAGCGAAAATGGTGCTAAAGGGCTAAGTTCTGAATTTTTGAAGATTAACGTAAATGCCTAGACAGAAAAAATAAGAAGTGTAAATAAGCAGTTTGACTCTTGACATTTTAAAAGACTCTTAAGCAGGGAGAATAAGCGCCCAGTTCGCTTGACAATTGATCCTTGCTTTATCAAGCTGTCGTCCACGGAATCGTTTGGCGATAAGATATTCTGCGCTCGGCCTTCCGGAATAAAAAAATTAATAGGAAAAGCAATAAACT
>CAJWLI010000198.1 GCA_913043075.1 uncultured Gammaproteobacteria bacterium | reverse complement strand
TATCCGCGGACCTCGTGATTTCAGCTAAATCAGCCAATTTCGTCATGGCCTACACCAATGCAGGCTTGTCTCCGGACGGGAGCTCAACTTATTTTTTGCCGAGAAGGATTGGGGATCGCAGAGCAAGAGAGTTAATGCTTACTAATCGAGTGTTGTCCGCGGACGAGGCCCTAGATTGGGGCCTAATAAACAAGGTAGTGGATGGAAAGGATCTCGCTGAAATTACAAAAGAGCAAGCAAACAAATTTGCCAATGGGCCAACACTGGCCTATGGAAAAGTAAAGAGCTTACTTAACGCGTCTTTCGACAATGGCCTTGAAACGCAAATGGAATTAGAAACCCGAAACATTTCAGATATGGCCAGATCTTCTGACGGAAAAGAAGGAATTCAAGCTTTTTTGAATAAGCGAAAACCCGATTTCAAAGGAGAATAAAGGTGAACATCACGGGTTCAAACACGCCACTGTAAAAAAAACACCGAATCTCTCGCTGCTGGCCAACGAAGGAAATGCGAATGTTCTCTCAATACTCTATAATTAAGGCGCACATCGATAGCAGACTCTTATCGAATTTAGGAATTACTCAACACCAATTTTAGAAACTTTTTAATAAAAAGGCGCTCAAATAAATATGGCAGACTTACCAAAAATTATTTACACGGACACCGACGAGGCACCGCGCCTAGCAACCTATTCTTTGCTTCCAATAATCAAAAGTTTCACTAAAGCAGCCAATATTGAAGTCGAATTAAGAGATATATCATTAGCGGGAAGAATTCTTTCTGCTTTCAACGATAGATTAGCCCCTGAGCAAAAAATCTTGGACGACCTCGCTTACCTAGGTGAGCTTGCAAAAACCTCAGAAGCGAACATTATCAAGCTACCCAACATAAGCGCCTCGACTCCCCAAATGCAAGAAGCGGTAAGAGAATTGCAAAGCAAGGGTTACAATCTCCCTGACTATCCAGAAGAACCAAGCAGTGATACTGAAAAAGAGATAAAAGCAAAATACGATAAAATCAAGGGCAGCGCTGTCAACCCGATACTCAGAGAGGGAAACTCGGACCGAAGAGCTGCACAAGCTGTAAAAGATTTTGCAAAAAAGTTTCCTCATAAAATGGGTTCATGGGAAAAATCGTCAAAGAGTCACGTCGCTCACATGGAAAGCGGGGACTTCTTCGGGAGCGAAATCTCTACCATAGCTAAAGAAAATAACGAAATTTCAATCGTGTTTGAGGAAGACGAAAAACAAACTGTGCTCGCGAGAAAGATCAAAGTCACAAAAGGTGAAATTATTGACAGCGCCTTTATGAGTAAGAAAGCTCTTTGCGACTTTTTTGAGAAGCAAATTAAAACTACCCCGAAAGACGTTCTTTTTTCGTTACATTTAAAAGCAACAATGATGAAGATCTCTGACCCAAAAATGTTTGGGCACTGCGTGCGAGCCTATTACAAAGAGGCTTTAGAAAAACACTCTGGTGTGCTTGAGCAACTTGGGATAGACCCGAACAACGGGATTGGGGATGTTTACGAAAAAATTTCTGAGTTGCCCGAGAGACAAGCGCAAGAAATCAAAAAGGATTTAGATGCGTGTTTGGAAAATGGTCCGGACCTAGCAATGGTGAATTCAGACAAAGGAATTACAAACCTCCATGTCCCTTCGGATGTAATAATAGACGCATCAATGCCAGCGGCGATCAGAGAATCTGGGAAGATGTGGGGGCCTGATGGAGAGCTTCGCGATATGAGAGCAGTCATTCCGGACAGATGCTACGCCAGTCTTTACGATGAGACGATCAAACACTGCATTGAATATGGAGCCTTCGACCCAACCACTATGGGATCGGTTCCAAACGTAGGTCTGATGGCTCAGAAGGCGGAAGAATACGGCTCTCATGACACCACATATGAAGCTCCCAATAAGGGAAGATTTCGCGTTTTGAATAATGAGGAGGAATGTATCCTTGAACACGAGGTTCAGAAAGGGGATATCTGGAGGCTCTGTCGAGTAAAGGAAAATCCTGTCAAAGATTGGATAAAACTTGCTATAAAAAGAGCAAAACTAACAGGGTGGCCGGTTGTATTCTGGCTTGATAAAAACAGAGCGCATGATGCGAATCTCATTCGCTGTGTGGAATCGGTCTTATCTGAAATTAACACAGAAGGTTGTGATTTCCTCATAAAAGCAGTTCCTGAAGCAGCTCGGTACACCTTAGAGAGAGCTCGAAATGGGGAGAATACAATTTCAGCTACAGGGAACGTTCTCAGAGATTATCTGACTGATCTCTTCCCGATATTAGAGCTCGGGACTAGTGCAAAAATGTTATCAATAGTGCCATTGATTAACGGAGGCGGACTTTTCGAAACCGGAGCAGGCGGGTCAGCGCCAAAACACGTTCAGCAATTCGAAGAAGAGGGACATCTCAGGTGGGACTCGCTGGGAGAATTCTTAGCGCTAGGAGCTTCACTTGAACATCTAGCACAAGCTTTTGATAATAAGAAAGCCTTGACTTTAGCCAGCACTCTGAACGAGGCAATAGCCAAGTTTCTAGAAAGCAATAAGTCTCCCTCAAGAAAAGTGAATGAAATCGATAACAGAGGCAGCCACTTTTACTTAGCTATGTTTTGGGCTGAAGCAATCGTTAACCAAAAGACCGATACCTCATTAGCCGAAGCATTCGAAGAATTATCTAGAAGTCTCCAAGAGAACGAAAAGGTAATAGAAGCCGAGCTTTTAGAGTCTCAGGGAAAAGCAATGAATTTGGGGGGGTATTACTCTCCTGAACCCACTCAGGCAGAAACTGCAATGAGACCTTCTAAAACCTTTAATTTAGCATTAGAGAGATTCCAGAATCAGTAAGAATCAAAAAACAATATTTTTTGTGAGACACGGCCAAACTGAGTGGAATGCATTAAAACGAGTTCAGGGACAATGGAACTCCGATCTAAGCGAAACTGGTGAAAGACAAGCTGAAAGGAACGGAGAATTCCTTGAGGGTCAGGGCATAGAGTGCCTCTTCAGTTCACCTTTAGATAGAACACGCCAAACGTCAAACATCTTAAAAAAATACATTTCTCTTGAACCAATATACGACTCAAGAATCATGGAGTGGGATACTGGGCATTGGAGCGGTTTTATGT
>CAJWLI010000197.1 GCA_913043075.1 uncultured Gammaproteobacteria bacterium | reverse complement strand
AAAGCACGCTCTTGCTGTTACTTAGTTTTGAGGCGCTTGGCCACCCTAAGATCCTCTTAAAGTGGCCAAGTAATTAACTATTACAAACTAAATCTTATTCTGCCCATGATCTGCCGAGGAGGAATCAGTTCTACTCCTGTTGCACTAACACCAAAAACGTCTGTCATGCGAGAGTTAACACCATCCTCATCTGTGGCGTTGTAAACCATGACATCAAAGCCCCAATCTTTATCGGCCGGGTCTACACTAATCATCAGGTTCAAAACGTTGTAGCTTGGCACTACGTCCACCGTCGGATTGTTTATAACCCTTTGCTGGAACTCTCCTCTATGAATATATTCAAGAATTCCAGTTATCTCGTGGCCAGCATCCATGGTTGTTTCATACCGAAGACTAACATTAGCCGTGAAGTCAGGTGTTTTGGCTAAATCGTTGCCGTTTATGTCCTCCCTCAAACTATACCTTATAGCTTCCTGTCCGAAGAAATAGGGCTCTGCTTTGACATTGTCGAGCGCTTCATAGGGGGCTGTAATTTCGGATTCAAGAAATGCCATCTTGACGTCAAGCGTAATCGAATCAGAAAGAAGTGCGACGAGCTCTACTTCACCACCCTTCACTTCGACTTCAGGAATATTGGCTACGCCGCCACGATATATATCTGGGTCAGTGGCTTGAAACTGAAGATTTTCGTAGTCATAAAAGAAGGCTGCGACATTTGCGCGAACCCTTCCCTCAAACGCGTCGGTCTTCAAGCCAATTTCGTAGGCATTGATCTCTTCGTTTTCAAATATGGGGAACACCATGACCGGCGCATTGTCGTCATCAAAACCAAAAGTTAAGTTGCTTCCTCCGGGCTTGAATCCTGCTGTGAAAGACGCATAAATCATTGTGTCATCATCTATATCGTATTCCGCAACCAGCCTGCCAGTGACCTTGTCTAGCTCCTCCTCTAAATTATAAACTTGCCCAGGAATTCCAAAAAAGTTTGATACGAAGCTTTCCACTTTGTCCTCAGTGTATCTAAGACCACTTATCAACCTGAAGGTGTCTGTCACGCTAAGGGTAGTCTGACCATATATTGAATAAGACTCTCGCGTAGGGAACGCGTTAGAGATAAACCCTACCTCTGCCCCATATACAGCAAAACAGGCCGGGCACTCTGGGTTGTGCACGTACGGGGTAAATTGTCCGTCAGCCAAACCAATATCAAAAACATTATTGACATCCTTGAATTCGTATATGTAGTTCTCGATTTCATGATCGAAGTAAAAAAGCCCAACAATCCAGTCAAGCTTTCCGAACGCGGGTTCATTAGAAATCATATTTAGTTCAAGCGTCTTTGTTTCAACGATGGAGGTTTCCGGATTGAACTCGGCCCTGATATACGGAAGCCCGGCCCAAAGACCGCCAATGTGAATGTCTCCGAAGTTGTGCCTGTCGTTATCGCGAACGACTAAAATTTGGTCTTCCTGCCAACTAGCAAGACCTTTAAAAGTTGAATTGCCCAAGTCCGCCTCGTAAATCGCCGCGAGCAACTTAGAGGTAAGTTCATAATTAGACCTTGTGTCCTGAGAAAGCTTCCTCGCTCCGGGGGTTTGATCGTCTATCCCTTTTATAGCGGCACCGTTATTGTCTGCGTCAAAATAAGTTCCGAATATTCTTAAGCTAGAATTGTCGCCTGTAGTAAATTCCCAGTCGGTGCGAAAGCTGATGGAGCTCATATCATCAAGCTCTTGCCCATTAAAGACGTTGTCAGTGAATCCGTCTCTCTCTGTGATCGTGAAAGAGGTTCTTGTCGCTACCGAATCTGAGACAGGAATGTTCATGGAAACCCTTCCCTTCCCCAAATTGTACTCTCCAACGGTCAGATCGCTTTTTATTTCGAATCCTTCGGTGGAGGGTCTTTTGCTGATAACGTTTATGGCTCCACCCGTTGAGTTCTGCCCAAAGAGTGTTCCTTGAGGCCCCCTTAAAACCTCTATCCGTTCTACATCTATAAAATCAGTTTGCAGAGAAAATGGAGAGGCGATATACACACCGTCTAGATGGTATGCGACTGACGGGGCTGCTATTGCGTTTTGATTGGTCTCGTTTCCAATGCCTCTAATAGAAACAACGGTTTTATAGCCCTCGTTCTTAGCAACCGTGACCCCCGGAGCGATCCCGCTCAAATCCACAAAAGATGTGATATTTTTATTGTCGAGTTCATCGCCACTCAAAACAGTTACCGCCTGAGAAAGATCTTGCAAACTCTCGTTCCTTTTCTCAGCAACAACAATAACTTCTTCAATGACGTTATCAGCGAGAGAGCCTAAAGAAAAAAGCGCTATCCAGAAAAAAAGAAAGCAGCTCATTAACGATTTTTTGGTGCCTGTCCCAAACATTTTTCACCCCTTAAAAATTATTAAAAAAAATTTACCGATTTTATGCAATTTATTAGTATTTCACCTTTAGCTACAAGCAGGGATCGTGCCATTTCCTGAGCCATTGCACTGTCCCTATTTTTTTTCAGCAACCTAATGATTTATGGACCATCTTGAGATCGCTCGCCCAGGTCCGCGTCGACCTCCGAAGAAATAAATGCTTCATAACAGTGCATATGATACACGACCCACTAATTTAGTGCGCGACAAAGGATATTAATCCGCTCAGCAGTCACAACATTCCCTCTTCAATTATGAATTCGGATATCTCTGAAATGCCTTTGCCCAGTTTTAAGTTTGAAAAAATATATGGCTTGCCTGCTCTCATGTCTCTTGCGTCACGGTTCATCACATCTAGGTCCGCGCCAACGAAAGGAGCCAAATCAATTTTATTGATTATCAGAAGATCTGACTTTGTAATACCTGGGCCACCTTTTCTTGGGATCTCCTCACCAGCGGAAACATCGATCATATAGAGAGTAAGATCAGAAAGTTCCGGGCTGAAAGTAGCTGCAAGATTATCGCCCCCGCTTTCTATTACTATGAGATCAAGGTCGCTAAATCTTGCAGTGAGCTGATCAATGGCATTGAGATTCATCGATGTATCTTCTCTTATCGCCGTGTGAGGGCACCCGCCCGTCTCAACCCCCAAGATGCGGTCGGGGGAAAGAGCCTGATGTTTCATTAAAAATTCTGCGTCTTCTCGTGTATATATGTCATTCG
>CAJWLI010000196.1 GCA_913043075.1 uncultured Gammaproteobacteria bacterium | reverse complement strand
CGACCCAATATGTCATAGATGATGTTATCGCCTACAAACTAAACGTTCGCGATCCCGATAAGAGCCTATTTCAAGCCACTGAAAGCGCCCTGAGACATGTCGTTGGTAGTATGGAGCTTTCTCGGATTTTAACGGAGGGTAGGGCAGTCTTAGCCCAAGATGTAAAACTAAGGATTCAATCCTACATGAATGATTATGGGACAGGAATCAGAGTGACCACCATAAATATTGATGAAACGGCGCCACCAGATGCGGTTAGGGAAGCTTTTGACGATGTCATAAAAGCAAGAGAAGACGAAGTCCGATTTAGAAATGAAGCGGACGCGTACGCTAACCAAATAGTCCCAGAGGCTCGAGGAGAGGCGCAAAGATTGCTTGAACAGGCTAGCGGCTACAAGGAGTCTGTTATTGCTCAATCTAGAGGTGAAGCCGAACGCTTTAATAAACTATATGCGGAGTATAAGTTAGCGCCCAGCGTTACCAAGTCAAGGATTTACATCGACACCATCGAAAGCGTTATGTCAAATTCGACAAAAGTAATGATTGACGTAGATGGAGGAAATAATTTGCTCTATTTGCCGCTTGATAAAATTATGCAACAAACACAGGAAAGTACTTCTTCGAGCGGGGGATCAAGAAGCAACCAATCCAATAATGAAGATTTTAACAGCACTAGAAATAATAGGAGAGATAGAAGATGATAAATGGAACTTCGCTAGCAGGGATCTTCTTAATCGCATTGCTTTCCTTTTTAGGAGCGAATGCAATTTTCGTAGTATCCGAATTTGAAAGGGCTGTTCTTCTTGAATTTGGGAAGGTAGTCCGCTCCGATATCAAGCCCGGGCTTCATTTTAAATTACCTATTATTAATGAAGTCAGAAAATTTGACGCGAGAATCTTGACCTCTGACGCCCCGGCTGAGAGATATCTTACTTTGGAAAAAAAGGCAGTAATCGTTGATTCATTTGCAAAATTTAGGGTCGAAAATGTTCAAACATTTTACACCTCCACTTCGGGAGATGAGCGGAGGGCAGAAGATCTCCTGAAAGAAAGGATTAATGACGGTTTGAGAGGCGAGATCGGCAAGCGTTCTCTGTATGAAGTTATCTCAGGAGAACGTGATGAACTTATGCAGGTCTTGCGCTCGAACCTAAATAAAGTTGCAAGTGATGAGCTTGGTGTAACTGTTATTGATGTCAGGGTAAAACGCATCGACCTTCCTTCAGACGTTAGCCAATCTGTATACAATCGAATGAATACAGAGCGCGATATTGAAGCTAGAGAGCATCGAGCTAAGGGTCAGGAATTAGCTTTAGGAATTCGAGCTGACGCGGAAAAGCAAAGAGAAGTTATTTTGGCAGAAGCTTATAGCGAAGCTGAGAAAACCAGGGGAGAAGGAGATGCGTTAGCTGCCTCAATTTATGCCTCGGCCTTTCAAAAAGATGAAAAGTTTTATGAGTTTTATAGGAGTATGACAGCTTACAGAAACACTTTTTCTAATAAAGGAGACGTTCTTTTAATTCAGCCAGATAGCGACTTCTTTAAGTACATGAATAGTAATTCTCTTAAATAGAGTTTGGTCTTTCGGTGATGCTAAACCTCTAATTTTTGCACTGGGAATTGTTCCTATGAATTTTATACGGTTTATCTGTGTGGACTGAATTAGGAACAGCTCTCTGCTTGCTATTAGTTGTTGAGGGAATAATTCCTTTCCTGTACCCAAGCAGATGGAGGAAAGCCGCGGAAAGTTTGGCTAATTTAAAAGATAGTCAGATGCGATTAATAGGTTTCTTGAGTATGATCGTTGGGACGTCTCTTTTGTATTTCATAAGGTGACTCGGAGAAAACCCATGAACATAGATCGATGGCTTTTACCGGAAGGCTCGGAAGATCTCTTACCTCCTCAGGCGAAAAGAGTAGAGAGGGTCAGAAGACATCTCTTGGATCTCTTTGAGTTATGGGGATATGAGCATGTCATGCCTCCAATGTTTGAATATCTTGAATCGCTTTTGACTGGAGCCGGCGAAGAACTAGATTTGCTTACCTTCAAGGCTTTAGATCTTCTATCCGGAAGGACCATTGGATTTCGCGCCGATATCACCCCGCAAGTCGCTCGAATTGATGCTCATAGCCTGGGTAAGCCGGGAGTTCAAAGGCTTTGTTACGTCGGGACGACCGTGAGAACGGAAGCAGCATCAATTTTTTCAGGTCGAAATACTATAAGCGCCGGAGCTGAGTTATATGGTGATGCGAGCGAACGTGCAGATGCGGAAATTGTTAGCCTGATGGTTGAATCTTTAAAGGCGCTGGGCCTGATTTCCATTCATTTAAACCTGGGGAATGTTGGTATATTCCGAGAGACTATTGATCGTCTCAAGATTCAGGAGTCAGAAAGAGATCTGATTTTTAAAGCGGTTCAAAAAAAAGCTGTCACAGACCTCGAAGAGATTTGTCAAAAAACTGGTTTGTCCGAGAAAGACGCTCATATCATAAAAGGATTACCTGGCCTTTGCGGTAACTCGGAGGTTTTGCCGGCAGCACGCGTTTTATTCAATTCTTATCCAGATGTTTTAAAGAAGATCGAAAGCTTGGAGAAATTACAGTCTATTGTGTTGCAAAGATACCCCGACATCGAAATCTACTTCGATCTTAGTGAATTAAGAGGGTTTAGTTATCACACGGGCATCGTTTTTTCCGCTAACTTGGATGGAAGTTCGCAGCCTTTGGCTCAGGGAGGACGTTATGATTACGTGGGAGAAGTATTCGGCAGAAATGCTCGTGAGGCCACTGGTTTTTCAATAGACTTAGTCAATCTAGCTAAAGAAAGCACCGAACAAATCTCCGAAAAAGAAACAGTATTAGTAGTGGGTTCCGGTCAAGATTCCCAGGAAAATTTTTGGAAAAAGATCGAAGAATTGAGGCGAAAAGGATTTATCGTCTCAGAGTCTGGGGCTATGGAAGAGCACGATTGGTTGCTTAATTATCGCAATGGTGAATGGCAAATGATTCCCTCTAGGAATTTAGATGAATAAAAGTGTTGTACTAATTGGTACGCAGTGGGGAGATGAAGGAAAAGGTAAGATAGTCGATCTCCTAACTCCTCACGCATCAGTCGTGGTGAGATTTCAAGGCGGGCACAACGCGGGGCACACCCTAGTCGTGAAAGGG
>CAJWLI010000195.1 GCA_913043075.1 uncultured Gammaproteobacteria bacterium | reverse complement strand
TCGATCTCGACGATTTGGCGCCGTTTATTCATACCTTTTTGAGCGACGAGCAGGATTCTAAATCAGATTCGTCCAAGCTAAAGTTAGCGACCGATGATTTGAACGCGTTTTATCTCGAGGCCGCTCTTCAGCAGCCTAGCGCTAGTGAGATTAGTGCTTTCGAAAATTGGTATTGGAATGAAACGGCAGCAGGAGAGTTAGTGAAAAAAGTGGCTCTTCATTGCCAAAAAAGTCTTGATCCAGGGCTCCAGAAAACCGCAAAGCTGTTAATAGTTCCTGAGAGAATCATTTCTTGGAATTAGCTTCGCTTATTAATCAGAAAAAAAGTTATACTTTTTGACTAGAACTTTTTGGGAAAAGTAAAATGGAAAATGCAATTCTTGAACCAGTCATCGCGCTTGTTGCATGGACGTTGGTGATCTTCGTTTGGATGATGTCTACTCGACTTCCTTATTTGATGAAAAATAATATATCAGCGCAGGAGCTTCAGAACGCGTCCGACGTTGCAGTGAAGTTGCCCGGTAAAGAGCGCAGAGTTAGCGACAACTATAACCACCTACACGAGCAACCAACGCTTTTTTATGCCTTGGCAATAGCCCTGGCTCTAGCAGGCACAGCAGGGACTTCTCATATTCTTTTAGCCTGGGTCTACGTCGCCTCAAGGGTTATCCATTCGATCATACAGTGCACATACAATTCGGTGATGCATCGGTTTTTATTGTTCTTCGTAGGTAGCGCTGCTTTAGTGGGTATGGTTGCTATCGAGATAGCCTCTTGGATTTCGGTTACTGGGTAATTGGAAATAATGGTTCCAATATTAACGTTTCAGCAATATGATGTTTTACCCAAATCAAGGCTTTTGCAGTAAATGATTTTTGGTGATACCAAAGTTCAAGTTGTTTCTTTCCTCAAAGCTGGCCATCGGACGGCTTTCCTTCTCTCTCTGTCTCGAGAGGGTGTAAAAGAAGTAGATTGGTTTGAACGAAGTTCCGAGTATCGAATAGCCGAAGAACATCCTGTTGTTGTCATACGTCTTTTTCAGGACATGTCTCAAAAACAGGCCGAGCCAACATCGCCCTTCAATCCAAACCACTCAGAAGTTATTGATGTATTTTTGGAAAGGCCGGGTTCGGTAATCAAGAAGGCAGGTTATTCTATTCATTGGACAGGTTCGGGAAAGGAGATCGCTCAAGCGATCTCTCATTGCGAGCAAAGAATTATTCAGAGATTGCCATTCCACAGTAAAGAGGTAGATGAAGAATTTTATATTCAACTTAATCTACTGGGCAAGTCGCGAGCCTATGCTAAAGCGATGAAAAGTATTAAAAAAGTTGCGAGCAATAACTCATCTGTTTTTATTCGTGGGGAAAGCGGGACCGGGAAGGAACTCGTTGCCAGAGCTATTCATTACATTAGTGACAGGAGAGGACAACCATTTGTTCCGATTAACTGCGGAGCGTTTACTGATGAATTAATTTTAAGCGAATTGTTTGGCCATCAGAGAGGCGCCTTCACAGGCGCGTCAACCGATAGGGTCGGTCTTTTAGAAACTGCTAACGGCGGAACTCTTTTTTTAGACGAGGTCGATGCCTTGAGCCCAAAGGCCCAAGTTTCTCTGCTTCGTTATTTACAAGAGGGAGAAATCAGACCAATCGGCAGTAACAAGGTCAAAAATGTAGAGGTCCGGGTTATTTCGGCGACAAATAAAGATACTCAAGAGTTGGTAGAAAAGGATTTGTTAAGACAGGATTTAATGTACCGCTTGGATATTCTTAATGTGACAATGCCTCCCTTGAGAAGACGCGGTGAGGACATCCATCTTCTGGCCCAATACTATTTGGCGCAGCTTGCGATGGAAGAGAGCCATCCAGGCAAATATCTTTCTAATGAAATCATTGACGAACTCTCCAATTATGCTTGGCCAGGTAACGTCCGTGAGTTAGAGACGACCATACGAAGGGCTTTTTTGATGACGGACGCCGATTACATTAGTGACATCGGATACCTTTTTCCTAATCATAAATTTGATGAAGAGACAGAGGTTGTTGACGAAGAACTCCAGAGCTTTGCTATCGAGAAAGCGAAGCTCATTCAGCAGTTTGAAAAAGAATATCTACACAAGCTTCTTGAAGAAACGGGCGGAAATATTTCTCGCGCTGCTACTATTGCGAAGAAAGAGAGACGTGCTTTCAGTCGATTAATGCAAAAACACGGGTTGGACAGGAAGACCTATGTCTGAGCCCTTTATTCGCTAACCCGCTTTAGCTATTTCAAAAAAAAAATCTATTCGCCTGGGCCTTTTTTGCCACATGGGACTTTTTGGCCTCACTTCCACGCACCTCCCAATTTTTCTGATTTAGTGTTCTTTGAATAAATAAAATAATGGGGTTTGTTCGCCCCACTTATAAAATCACGAAAAATAAAAAATATATAAAAAACAATATCATACGTAGGTTTTAAGGGTTGGCACGATGATTGTATTACTTACGACGTTGAAAAACTTTAAAGGCATAAAAGGATACCTATGGCCACGACGAATGCGGCGAAAGCCAATCACGACGACGGGCGCGACGAAACTAAGATTAAGAACGTGGCGCGCGAGATAGAGGAATACTTTGATTCTCACCCAGAAGCTGGAGATACCTTAGAGGGCATCTCTGACTGGTGGGTTTCAAGGCAAAGGTTAAGAGACGAGAGGTCTCTTATCCGAGCTGCCTTAGCACATCTTGTAACTGAGGGAGTCTTAAAGAAACGTCACCACGGTGGCAGAGAAATTTACATTAGAAATGGGAGTGCATGAGAATGTCAGAAAGCACACAACACAAGTTGAATAGGGTACGTTCACCGCGTGTTCAGATCACCTATGATGTAGAGACGGGTGGAGCGGCGGAGAAGAAAGAAATTCCGTTTATCGTAGGAATACTAGCGCCCCTATCTGGTAAATCTGAAAAAGCACTGCCGCCTGTGCGTGACAGAAAAATGGTCCAGATAGATCGGGATAATTTCAATAAGGTTATGGAATCGATTGAACCAAGAGTCGCCTTCGAAGTTCCTCGGACTCTGCCTGGCAGTGGAGCTACCTTAAGCGTTGGAGTTAAGTTTAAAGATCTGGACGGATTTGATCCTGTCGCTGTGTTGCAGCAGGTAGCAGATCTAAAGTCAATCTATGATCAGCGCTCAAGGCTT
>CAJWLI010000194.1 GCA_913043075.1 uncultured Gammaproteobacteria bacterium | reverse complement strand
CAAGGGAGAGCTCGATTTAGGAAGCTTGGACAAGGACAAGGACAAGAAAAAGAAAGAGGAGGATGAGAAAAAATTCTCCGATCTCGTGTCAAAGGTAAAAGAATTACTATCGGACAAGGTAGAGGACGTCAGGCTGACAAATAGGCTTACTGATTCTCCAGCTTGTTTGGTCGTTTCAGAAGATGATATGGGAATGCAGATGAGGCGGGTTTTGGAATCGGCGGGGCAGGCTGTGCCTGAATCAAAGAGAATCTTTGAAGTAAATCCCTCTCATCCTCTTGTAGCGAAGTTAGAGAAAGAAGAAGATTCGGACCGATTCAATAATCTGGCGTTGGTGATTTTTGATCAGGCAAAATTAGCGGAGGGCACCCAATTGGAGGAACCAGCCAATTACGTCGCTCGGCTGAACGAGCTGCTTTTAGAATTAGTAGGATGAGTTCGAAAAAAAGCGAGCGAGCATTTTTCTACATTACCGATGATGAGAACCGATTAAAGGTCATCAGGTCAGCGTGCGTAGGCTCCGCTTAAACGTAGAAACGGCTCTTGAGAAATTCTCTTAAGACATCTTCGTGAATGAAAGCCAGAAAAGGCTGTGCGGGGTTTTAACGGTGTTTCAAATTATAAAATTAAAAAGTAAATTTTGACTGGAAATGGATAGGAAAATTCTAATGAGCGATCGGCAGATTAATGTTACTTTCGTCTAGTCAATTAAATTTTGAAGATGTAGTTGCTTTACTTTGATCTTTTGGAGTGGTGAATGGCCCATTTAATCAAAGCGTTAATGGTTTGCTCAGTCGCCTTGTCTTGCTTCGCGAAGGGCGAAGGCCATTCCGTAGGCTCGTTCCCGGGAGCAGAACTTATAAGTGAAAGTATGGAATCGGCTAAAAGCCACATGCTGGTTCTTGGCGCGCTAGAAAAAGTTGACCAAGAATTGAGACCAGAAAACTTTAAAATCTTGGCAGCAAAAAAATCTTCATACACCTACTATTTACCAGAGGCCAGGCAGACAAAGGAAGTTTTTAAGTATTATCTTGAGCAACTTCAAAGTATCGGAAGCCTTGAGTTCGAATGCAAAGGGAGAGAATGCGGGAGCAGTAGCTATTGGGCCAATAAAATCTTTAAGAGTGCCATTTTGTACGGCCCCGAGCAGTTTCAGAGCTATGCGGTCTTTCGAACCTCTGCCGGTTGGTGGACTATCTATATTGGCCAGAGAGCCACTCGAAAAATATATGCTCGCCTTGATCATTATTCCCTAGGTGAAAAAGCCGATTAAGAGCAACCTTACTTCAATTTTTGTTAAACGAGTTTTTTGGCTCTCTTGTTCAATATTTTACGGCTGAGTGTTCAAATACAAAGCCATCGGACGACATGATTAGCCGATGGGTAGCATCAGAAGATTCCCCACTTGATTGCGGATAACCCGAATCTCCCTCCCAAAGCGCAGTTCGAGTCCCCTCAAGATTCTTTACAATTTTAGTTTTATAAAAACGCGGCTCCCTGTTGGACAACTCATAAATCGTATCGGCAACGCTGGCGAATTTAGACATCTGATATAGAGATACCCATGTTGGCGGAGCAAGATCAATAGATCCTTCTCTATGTTTTTCCAGCGCAAGTTTAGGATGAATCCATTGATATTTTTGGATTTCCCCTCCATCAATATGCACTTCTTGATTTGAATTGCTATGGGTAACGAAAAACCAAGTGGAAAAGCGCTTCTTTTGGTTTTCGGGAGGCACCCAGTGCGAAAACCAAAGAAAATTATCTAGTGGTAAATCAAGGCCTGCTTCTTCTTTCGTCTCTCTCGCAGCAGCGTACTTCGCCGCTTCGTCTTCGTTGGCTGCCTGTGCAGAATCGTCCGGATCAATTTTCCCTCCAGGGAATACCCACATTCCTCCGAATTCGATTTTTGATGTCTTTTGTAGCATCAGAACTTCCAGTTGTTCTCTCTCTCTCAACAGCAAGACTGTCGCCGCGGCTATAACTGGGGATTCGGTAGCTCCCTCGTTTTGATCATCCTCATAAATGTCATTTTTGTGTTTCTTCATTCTAATTCTCGATAATTTCTTTTGGAATTTCTATGCGTTTAGCGCCCAAGTACTCGCCTAACGATTTTGCTTGTTTATCTATGCGGTGATTACTTGAGACTCCTTCACCTAGGATGTTGTGGATATAAAAATTCAACGAGAGAATATTCGGTAACTCAAATCTTTCTATCTGGTATTCCTTTATATCCGGAAGAAGTTCTTTTAGTTTCTCTATCGTCAAAAAGTCAAAAATAAACCTGTAGGCTGCCGAGTTTTTTGCCCATACCCCGCAATTGGCACTCCCGCCTTTGTCTCCAGACCTAGTTCCGAATACCTTGCCAAACTCGATGCTAACCAAGTTCTTAGGTTTGGTCGCTGGCCCCAGGCTAGCTGGCGGGTTCTGATAATATATTTCAGGTAGCCTCATAGCTTGGGTCGGCTTGATAACTATCTCTTCGTCATCGATATGAAGCGTTTCCTTGATTCTATCGCTACTTATTAGGGTTGGCCAATGCGATATTACGGAACCGCCGTTGTATCCGGTATTGCCCCTCGAAGTGTTCCCAGGGATTGTAGCTAGCGCGAGCTCCGTAATTTTTGCCTGAAGCAATCTGCCTAACTTAGTTTCGTCGTCGTTTGAAAAAGTGATTCTTAGAGATGCGTGGGCTTCCTCGTTCGCTCTAGGATTTTCTTTTTCGCTCCTTATTAATTGAACGTCTACTGAGTCGAATTGATCTCGGCCGCCTAAATTGTAGAAAACTTGTTCGAGAAATATATCCGCTTTTTTTTCGATGTCCCGTCCCGTGAGCAATATTTCAATCGTTTGTTTGTTTGTGCCTTCTATGTTTATACAAACTTTATGATTAGTTGGAGGGCTGCTCCCTCTCACTCCAGATACTCTAACGCGATCTTGCGCTTGTTGTTCTAAATTTATCGTATCGAAATGAGCGATCACATCGGGGTTCAGGTATGCTGGAGACTTTATCTCATATAAGAGTTGAGCGGTGACGGTTCCGACGGAGACTAGTCCTCCTGTGTTCTCGTGCTTCGTGACAGTAAACGCCCCGTCTTTTTCTATTTCTGCTATGGGGTAACCAACATTAATGAAGCTTGGGACTTCTTCAAAAAAAGAGTAATTTCCTCCACAACACTGTGCTCCGCATTCTATAATGTGTCCGGCGGTCAAAGCCCCTGCAAGAAAGTCGTAATCGTCCCTTTTCCATTGGTACTTCCAAGCTGCTGG
>CAJWLI010000193.1 GCA_913043075.1 uncultured Gammaproteobacteria bacterium | reverse complement strand
TAAAAAAGCAGCTTTCATATTTAGGCTATCCTTGGACATTCTGTAGGTAATATATGCTGTTGCTATGTCAATAAAGAGGGCTCCACCCGCAACTACAACTATTATCCAGCCAGCTACTTCTTTTGGCTCCGCGATTCTCCAGAATGCTTCAAATAAAAGGTAAACACTTACCACGAGCAAAATAGTTAAATTTATGAGGGCTGCTACTATTTCCGCTCGTTGATAACCAAAGCTCTTGTACTGATCTGCTGGCTTACGGCCAATGGCTTTGGCAAACAAAGCTATTCCCAGAGACGCCGCATCACTCAAATTATGAAGAGCGTCAGCGACCAAAGAAAGACTGCCAGAGATGACTCCGCCAACTACTTGAACAAAAGTCAGCAGCAGGTTGATGAAAACTGCTACCCACAATCCTTTATCAGTTCGCGCCTCGTAATGATGGTGTGCCATATGATTTTGAAAATCGTGTTTGCAAGTAAAAAGCCATTAAGGCATCCCTTTACCCTAGTCACCATAAACTCTAAAGCTCTTTCCTGGAATATTTCTAAACTAGTAGTAAATTTTAAGGCCTAGAGGTATGGTCATGATAACTAAAGATCTGAAAACGTAACAGGAAAACTCTTATGGAAGAGCCATTATGGGCCCTAGCGGCTGGCTGTGTTCCCGACGCGGATCCATGGGACATACCCAAGATAGCTGCCAGCGCCGGGTTTTTATCTTCAGGCATGTGGGTTGACCCGAAGAAATCATGGAGCAATGCAGCGCTTAGTAGAACGAAGTTATCGCTGAAAGAAACAGGAATTCAACTTATTGACGTTGAGGCGGCTTGGCTCGAGACAACAGACCATGCAAATGATTTACACAAAACAATTGTTGAAGCGGGCCTTGAACTTGGAGCGCGAAACTTGCTTGTTGTTTCGAGGCATGAAGAATACTCCGCGTCAGTGTCGCAATTTATAGAGATCTGCAACATGGCTCAGGATAAACTGAGGGTTTGCATAGAGTTTGGAGAGTTCACCAGCATCAAGTCCTTAAGCGCAGCTAGGAAATTTATTGAAGACGTCAACCACCCCTCGGCAGGAATTCTGATTGATCTGATGCACTTGAATCGAGCTGGGGACAGCCTTCCTCAAATCGAGAGCTCACTTTTCCCTTACATACAAGCTTGTGATTTCTGGCAGTCGTCTGCACTAAAGAGCGGGTCTGATTATATTGCAGCTGCGGTGGACGAAAGATGTTGTCTTGGCGACGGAGAAGCTGATTCTTCAGAGGTGTCTAAAGTTTGCGACTCGAAAGCTGACGTCAGTCTAGAAATAAGATCCGCGCAACTAAGACAAAGATTCAGGGATCCCTATGTTAGAGCCCGAGAAATTTTTAAAAGATGTGACAGGAAATCTCTCGAAGTTAAATAAACAGAACCTATTTTATAACTAGCCGTTCTTCGTATACTGGATAGTAGATTCTCTCTTGCACAAGAAAATCTTCAACCACGTCCACGATCTTTTTGCCTGTGTCCACGCGCTCGACTGCATGATCGAACTCCGAGTATCCATCACCGCCCTCAACAACAAAATCAGACGAAGCAACCCAATAAAGTTTTTCATCTTCCAGCCTACGCCCATTAATCGATATTTCTTGCACACCCTTGCCTGCCTCGAAGGCATACCTCGTACCCTTAGACACCTGTAAAACGCCATTAGTCATTTTGGCGGCATGGTCAAATATGGCTCTGAGTCGCGAACCTTTTAGCTTTACCAGGACTAGCTTATTTGGAAAAGGGAAAGTCGAGACTAGATCGCCCTTAGTCACAGGACCTTCATCAATGTTTTGTCTGAGAGCCCCACTGTTAACCAATGCGAGATCTATACTCGGGTCGTACTGCAAAAGCGCGTCAGCAAAAAGATTTCCCATATTAGATTCTTTATCATAAGCCCGAACAAGCTTTCTTTTGGAAATCGCCAGCCGTCTATCTGCAAAGCCCTGGACCTCTTTTTTCCAATGGCCTATCTCAGACACCATCGCCGGATCGTCTTTTATCTCATCATCAAAGATACTTATTAATTTATTGGAATAAGAGGTAATTTGACCTTTTGTTGTATCGATTTGAATATCTAGCTTTCCAAGTTCCGAGGTATATGCATTTGTAGAGACAATTACAGTACCATTTGAAACTAGAGCGTCTGAAGTCCCCTGATGCATATGCCCCGAAACTATCACGTCTAATCCATCCACGTTTTTTGCAAGCATCAGATCTGAGTAGAGATTTCTCTCCACATTGCTCATTCCTTCGTTTAGTTGTCTTCTTGGAACTCCATGGTGAACGATTAATACTACAAGGTCAGTGACAGGTCGCAGCTCACCGATATACTTTTGTAAATATCTCTGCTCATCTCGGGCTTCTAGTCCCTTTACCATCTTCGAGTTAACCGCATTATAAAAAGCGAACTCGCCAATAAGCCCAATTACGCCAATGTTAACGTTCCCTTTTTTTATTACTCCATAGGGGTTTTCCCAAAACAGATCATCCGTACCTTCAAAAAAAATGTTTCCATTAAAAATTGGAAACTCAGCACGTTCAAACTGACTAAGCATGTTCTCCCATCCGTAATCGAACTCATGATTTCCTATACAGGTAGCATCCAATCCAAGGAGATTCATAGATTCTATTACCGACCGGCCCTTGGTTAAGGGTCCGATGTATGGACCCGAAAAATAATCACCTGCATCCAGGTAAATTGTGGTGTCACTTTCTTTCTTAAAGCTTTTTACTAGTGTAGCTAAATTTGCAAACCCTCCCACTTTTCGCGTGCTACTTACTCTGCTCTCGATGCGAGGAAAAAGATGGGCATGCATATCGTTGGTATAGAGAATCGTGAGTGATTTGTTCGCGGCATGCAAAGTGGATTGGAAAGCGAAAAAAAGAAAACACCCCAACCAAAGAGTCGCGTTACGCAATAAAAAAAAATTTTTTTGAAACATTTCAAACTCCCTGAATATCGTAACCCCGAAGTTTTGGTCTCGCTTTTTTCAACTGATAGCTCAAAGTTATAATTACAACGTTTCTGTCACTTCAGTGTATTTTTCAAGATCCGCTTTTCCAAGTTTTAAGTTTTTTCTAAGCCAAATGTGTATGACAGAAGCAGAAATCAACATGGCGACTAATCCACCAACAAATATTCCAGAAAACCCAAGAAAAAAGTTGCCAAGAATTGCGAGGGGAATCGTAAGAACCAGCATTTGTATAACAGCCATAACTAACGGCGGAACGGGCT
>CAJWLI010000192.1 GCA_913043075.1 uncultured Gammaproteobacteria bacterium | reverse complement strand
GAAACAGCTGTCGATAACCAGTTTTCTGAGATCGAGGAGCAATTGATATTTGAAGAGTTAAACAAGCTTGTCCTTCGATTAATTGACACACAGTCTCCTCCTCATCAAATTTTTGCCATGCAGAGAAAAGGACTTTTGTTAATGAAGCTAATTAATTATGATCTAACTGCTCAAAGTGCTGGATTGAACGAGGAGCTGATTTTAGAGATCAAGAAAGATTTGAGGGAGTTTCAAGCGATCTTAAATGCCTTTAAATTCGGGAGTGACACACTAAAAATCGGCGCGTTGCTAGATCAGAAGGATCAAAATAGCCTTTCTATTATTGATAATGGCTTCGAACCGATCAAACGGTCAGCGTTAAGGAAAATAAGAGAAAAAACCATCTTTTTTAAACTCTCGGCAGCTCAACGAGAAAAAATCGGGGTCTTGGAAAACTTAAGTTTAGTCTCGAAGCAGCTTGATTCCCAGCTGAATGGGACATTTTCGAAGCTAACGACTTCTGCCAATGTCCTTGCTATTTTGATGCTAGAAATACTCATTTCTGTCACCTTTTTAATTATGATTATTTTCAAGGAAGGTAGATATCGTTTTTGCGCCGAAGAAAAACTTGAGGCATCAAAATCTGTGCTCGAAGAAAATTTGGCACCTAACCCCTATGAAGAGATTTCATCAATTTTTCCGGACGAAGCCGAGGTGATTTTCGATAGGCTAGAATATCTCTTAGCTAAGCAAGTTGATGATTTACGATCAGTTTCTGATTTCGACGACCAGTTAAAGTCCTTTCGTGCCAATTTAACCACTCTTGTCGGGTTCTTTGATTTTTTTAGATTAGAAAGTTATAAGAAAGACCTTATACAAATCGCACAGATCTTAGAAGAAAGCGAAAAGAGAAAAAGCTTGGATTCAGAGAAATTATCAGAACTTATTATAGATATACGAAATATCCTTGGGTCAGTTTCTTTTAAAACAGAACTTGCTTAGTTCAGATAGTAGATGAAGGTTTTCAGCTAAAACTCGCCAGATATCCTATGAATAAGTGAAATAGCTACGATGGGAGCTGTTTCCGCCCTCAATGTTCGTTCTCCCAAGCTTATTTTTCTCACTTGTTCGTTATTGGCGGCTTCTATTTCGTCTGGACTGAACCCTCCCTCTGGACCAATAAGTAATGAAACTGAATTTAACTCAAAAAAATCGTTTCCCAATTTATCTCCAGATTGAAGCGCCATAAGTTTTTCTCCGGGAGTTTTGAAAATCCATTCTTTCAAGTTGCATACTGGGTTTATAGACGGGATTAAATTCAGACCACATTGTTCTGAAGCGGAAATTGCAATTTTTTGCCAATTAGACACCCGCTTTTGAATTAGTTTTTCTGGAACTGCGCAGAATTCACTAAATATAGGAGTAATTTCATAAACTCCAAGTTCTGTGCACTTAGATATGCTTCTGTTCATTGCGTCTTTTTTAAGAATACAGATCCCTAGGTGAATCTTCATCTCTGGCCTTCTCGTCTCGAGAGATAAGCTAGTGATTAAAATCTCAGTTCTCTTTAAGCTAGTCTTTATAATTTTGCCCGAATACTCGGGGCCCATTCCGTTAAAAAGTGTTACTAAATCACCTTCTTTTTTTCTAAGAACCTTCACCAAATGCGAGTTTTGTTCTTCTTCTAGCAAAACAATATGCGATAGTTTGATAACTGATTTGACGAAGAACCTTGGTATCCTCACGTTCTTGTTTACCCAATCTAAGTGTTTTTGTGGTCAACTTTTCTGGAGCTAGAAGAAAAGCCTCTAAAGCGCCTGATTTGAATCGATAAGCCATTCAGCTTTTGCTCGATTTTAGGACTAGGTCTGTAGGGCTTCGCTCAAGGCTTCTTTCTTATCGGTGACTTCCCAGGGAAATCCTTCCTCTTCCCTGCCGAAATGACCGTAAGCTGCTGTTTTTCTGTATATTGGGTTCTCAAGATCGAGCATTTTTATCAATCCTTTTGGCCTGAGATCGAAGTGCAGAGTAACCAGTTCTTCAATCCTATCCTCGGCTATCATATTTGTACCAAAGGTATTAATACTGATAGATGTTGGCTCTGCGATACCTATCGCATAAGAAATTTGAATTTCGCATTTAGTTGCAAGCCCAGCAGCTACGATATTCTTTGCAACGTATCTACCGGCATAAGCCGCACTTCGGTCGACTTTTGAAGGGTCTTTCCCCGAAAAAGCCCCTCCGCCATGTCTTGCCATGCCGCCGTACGTGTCTACGATTATTTTTCTGCCAGTTAGTCCGCAATCACCAACTGGCCCACCAATTACAAATTTTCCTGTTGGGTTTACAAAAATTTTCGTTCTTTTGTTGAACCAATCAGAGGGGAGTGTGGGCTTTATAATTTCCTCAACGACGGCTTCCTTAATTACTTTTTGTTCTATTCCTTCCGAGTGTTGCGTGGACAATACGATCGCCTCTAATCCACAAGGAATCCCTTCCTCATCATAGGCTAATGTCAATTGACTTTTTGCGTCTGGTCCTAGGAAGTCAATTCGGTCTGATTTCCTTACGTCGGCTTGTTTTTTCACAAGCCTATGCGCGTACGTGATAGGCGCTGGCATTAGAACATCGGTTTCATTAGAAGCATAGCCAAACATTAAACCTTGATCGCCAGCACCCTGATCTTTTTCGGAACTCTCATCTACACCTTGAGCAATATCTTGGGACTGTTTGCCAATAACGTTAACTATCGCGCACGTATTACCGTCGAAGCCTTTTTGAGTGCTGTTATATCCGATGTCACAAACGACTTCTCGACAAATATCTTCCACCTCGATTGATGCAGATGATGATATTTCGCCTGCCACAACGACCATGCCGGTTTTTACAAGGGTTTCGCAAGCGACTCTTGCTTTCGTATCCTTCTCCATAAAGGCGTCCAGAATTGCATCTGAGATTTGATCCGCCATCTTGTCGGGATGTCCTTCACTCACAGATTCTGAGGTAAATATAGAATTTCTTGCCATCGACGATCTCTAAAAAAAGGCTAATGTTACTCTTTGTGCAATCAGATTCACACAATTCGTAGCGATAATCTCTCACGAATCAGATAAAAAGCTATCATTATCAGCGCTGCCCCATTGATGATTATCTAGCTGTAAGAGAAAATGTCGTTTTAACAAGAGGCGCTTCCCAATGCCAAAAGGAACAAAAAACGCGAATGCTATTCGAGCGCTAACCATGGATGCTGTCCAGAGGGCAGGATGCGGACATCCTGGCGCTCCGATGGGAATGGCCGAAATTGCCGAAGTCTTATGGACAAATCACCTCAAGCACAACCCA
>CAJWLI010000191.1 GCA_913043075.1 uncultured Gammaproteobacteria bacterium | reverse complement strand
CCGATGGCTATGACATGGTAGCGCCATCTGGAGAAGGGGGTGAAAGAGCCATAAGATCAGCGTTGGCTACAGTCGATTCGAAAGTCGATTATATTAATGCGCATGGGACGAGCACACCCGCTGGTGACCCGCCTGAAATCTCCGCTATACGAAGAGTTTTTGGAGACAACGTGCCTAAAATTAGCTCAACCAAATCTTTATCTGGGCACTCGCTGGGTGCAGCTGGTGTTCACGAAGCGATATACTCGTTGTTAATGCTTGATAACGACTTTATTGCTGGAAGCGCTAATATTTTTAATAAAGACCCAGATATAGAGGAAGCACCTATTGTTACTAGTCGTGAGGATGATGCTAACTTGGCGACCGTCATGTCGAATAGCTTCGGCTTCGGTGGCACCAACGCGGTTCTAGTGTTTAGAAAAGTCTAAATAGGTTTTATTCAATTAGATTTACAAGATCTTCATGAACCAAATGTTCCATTTCTGTATACTTTTCTCAAGTTGGGATAGAAGGCTTTTGCCATGAAAAAACAGAAAATCATTGTTGTCGAGGATGAGCCCGATCTTGTAGATGTTGTTACCTACAATTTAAAGCGCGAGGGCTATTTAGTTTTGGCTGCACAAAGGGGGGATGAAGGCCTCAACCTTATTCGAAGTGAGCGCCCAGATTTAGTTTTGCTCGATTTGATGTTGCCCGGAATGGATGGGCTGTCAATCTGCCGTCAGATGAAATCTGATAGTTCTCTGAGCGAAATTCCAATAATCATTGCTTCCGCGAAGGGGGAGGAAAGTGATGTCGTCATTGGCCTTGAAATGGGTGCGGATGATTACCTAGCAAAGCCCTTTAGCCCCCGCGAACTTCTTGCAAGGATTAAGGCAGTGCTTAGAAGAGGTGCTCCACGAGATGTGATCAGGGAGAGGCTAGTAATACGAGGTTTGGTCATAGATTCCGGTAAGCATGAAGTGAGAATTGAGGATGAGATTATTAGTTTAACTTCGACCGAGTTTAAGTTGCTGCATCATTTAGCTGCGTCCAGAGGCAGAGCCTTCAGCCGAGAGCAACTGCTCAATAAAGTTGTGGGTATGGGGGTTGTAGTCGTTGATAGAAACATTGATGTTCATATCAGGGCCGTTAGAAAAAAGCTGGGAAACCACAGCAATATGATTCAAACAATTCGTGGAGTTGGCTATAGATTCGTTGAAGATTAACTCTTTATTTGTTAACTCAAAATGCTGAAATCCCAATTCTTATGGAAGGTATGGGGAAGCATGGCGTTATTTATGGCGCTCAGCTCTCTGATATTCGGGTATTTTGTTGGAAACGAAGTCCAAAAAGATACCTACGAGCGAATTGAGCGGGACCTTTCCCAGCAAGCTAACCTATTGATCCCCACCCTGGGGAAGCAATCGGCTTTTGCTACCGTCTTAACACCAAATACTCTTAAACAGATCGTACCGGGAGTAGCGGCTCGTATTACGCTAATCGGACATGACGGGGTGGTCTTGGGTGACAGTGAGTCGCTGCCGGGTGAAATGGATAACCACTTGAATAGGCCTGAGGTGATCCTTGCGAAAAGAAATGAAACTTTTGGCACAACGGTAAGGTTTAGCCAAACTCTTAATCAAGACATGATGTACGTTGCGGTTAGAGTGGAGACATTGAACGGAAAGCCAGGGTTTCTGAGATTAGCGCTGCCTCTTGCAGTCGTAAACCTCCAGATACAGAGTCTCAGAAACAAAATTTATATGAGTGGCGGGTTTATTGGTTTTGGGCTGTTGTTAATAGCCTACTATTTAGCGTACAGGGTTCTTAGTCCGATATCCAAGGTCACAAGAAGAGCCTATGCAATAGCCCAAGAGCAATATCACGTAAGACTTCCGAAAAAGCGTTTTGACATAGGACAACTATCCGAAATTATCAATGAGTTTGCATTAGGGGGACAACAACGAATTGATGAGCTAACAAAAAGCCGTAATTATTTAGCAGCAGTCTTATCAGGATTAACAGAAGGAGTCGTAGCTTTCGATTTGGAACAAAAAGTGTTGCATGTAAACGAAGCCGCTTTAGGAATGCTCTCTTTAAATGTCGAGCAGGTCCTAAATAAGAATTTTTATGATCTTCCAGTATCACGACAATTCAAGGCGGTTGTAGAAAAATGTTTAATTGAGCGAAAGAGCGATTCTGCGACTGTCCGTTTTGGTGACCAGACCTTCGAGTGTTCATGCCTGCAAATGACGCCATCGGCAGCGGAATCGGCTGGAGGAATCATGGTTCTCGAAGACATTACAGAGAAAATGCATTTGGAGAAAGTGCGTAGTGATTTTGTTGCAAACGCGTCTCACGAATTGAAGACTCCGATATCGGCTATACGCGGACTAGCAGAAACTATTATTGATGACTCAAAAATGCCAGAGGATGTCTTCAGTCGCTTTATTACAAGGATTAAGTCTCAGGCGATCCATCTCGATAGCATAGTCCAGGATCTATTGCACCTGTCTAAATTCGATTCGTCAGATTCAGCAAATAACGCACGTAGGCTTGATTTGGCTGATCTTGCAAGGAGAGTCTACGTAGACAAATCTTATGATGCGAGCGATGCGGGCCTAAGTTTCGATTTAGCAATCGAATCGGAACCCTTAGAAATTGATGGAGACGCAGAAGCCTTAAACCAATTACTCGTTAATTTGGTTGATAATGCCATCAAGTATAATAAAGATGGTGGCAAGGTAAAAATGAAGCTGTTTAAGCGGGGCCTTATTGGTCTAGTGCAAGTTGAAGATACTGGGATAGGAATCTCGTCTGATGAGAAAGAACGTATTTTTGAAAGATTTTATAGGGTAGACAAGGCTAGAGCTAAAGCGGCGGGAGGAACAGGTTTGGGTTTAGCAATTGTAAAACACATAGCGCAGGCCCATAAAGGTACCGTCAGTGTTGATAGTCAGTTAGGAAAAGGATCAATATTTTCGGTTAACGTTCCCCTCGCCTAAAATAGTAAGTTAAAAAACTTGCTTTCCAAATTTTTAAGCATTCTGAAAAGAAAACGGTCGTACAAAAAACGCCAGCTCTGCTGGACTGTGAATCGGGGTTGATTATAAAAGAGACAGCGTGGGAAAAAAGCGGCAATAGCGAGGGACGGAGCTTAGGTATTTGGGAACTCGCTTGGCCAGCTATTTTAAACAACTTGCTGTTTTCCTTGATTGGGTTAGTAAGCATTAAAATGGTCGGAAACTTGGGCCCCGATGCGGTGGCAGCGGTGGCAACTGGGCAGCGAGTTTTTTTTGGTTTATTCGCTGTTCTCCTAGCGATTTCTGCCGGAACCACCGCT
>CAJWLI010000190.1 GCA_913043075.1 uncultured Gammaproteobacteria bacterium | reverse complement strand
TTTCGAGGGAAGTTGAGGGGGAGCATCTTGAAACTATTAGAAAACTTAATCAAAGCAATAAACCTGTTTTGGCAATCGATATCCCGTCGGGCCTATGCTCTGACACCGGGAGAAAAAGAGGAGCCTGTGTTAGGGCAAATTTAACTATTACTTTTATCGGAGAAAAGATCGGATTGTATACCAGAGACGGTCCGGCCTTTGCCGGAGAAATAATATTTAACAACTTGGAAGTGCCGGTGGGTATTTACTCAAAAGTCAAGCACGCCGCAAGAATGCTGGAACTAGAGTCGGAGAAATTGAAAGTGCCTACAAGAGAGGCAAACTCCCACAAGGGATCTCACGGACATGTGTTGATTGTTGGCGGAGATGAGGGAATGGGAGGAGCAGCTATAATGGCAGCGGAGGCCGCCTTGTATTCAGGTGCAGGGTTAGTTTCACTCTTAACTCATCCGACCAATGTTCCAGCAGCTCTCAGCAGAAATCCTGAAATTATGGTTAAAGGCCTAAATAAATCACTAGATTTAAATCGCATGCTTCAAGACGCAACTTCGATTGTATTGGGTCCCGGGTTGGGTACTGGCAAATGGGGGCTTGAGATCTTTCGTAAAATAATAAAGGTAAATAAACCGCTGGTATTAGATGCTGATGGCCTTAATTGTCTTGCATCCCATCGCCATGTCCGAGACAACTGGGTTTTGACTCCACATCCTGGCGAGGGTAAGAGACTTTTAGAAAAGGATTGTCAAGCGGACCGAATCAATTCTGTAATTGAGTTGTCCCAATACTATCGTGCAATAGCGGTTTTAAAAGGGCTTGGAACTCTAATATCTAATGAGGAGGGCGATGTGGGTTTGTGTCCTTACGGAAACCCAGGGATGGCAGTTGGAGGAATGGGAGACATCCTGGCTGGAGTCATTGGGGCGCTTATCGCGCAGGGAATTTCTAATTTCGAATCTGCAAAGCTCGGGGTTGTATTGCACTCATTCGCGGCTGATGAAATTGCGCGAAGACAAGGTAATATAGGCATTCTCGCAACCGATTTATTGCCTGAAATACGGAGGTTGTTAAACAGTTGATAGTTTACCCGACTAGTTCCGAATCCGAGACGGTGGCATTTGGCAAGTTTCTTGGAGAGTGTATTCGTCCTTTTTTTTCGGAAGGGGTTATCGTATTTTTAAATGGAGAGTTGGGCGCCGGCAAAACTACCCTTTGTAGGGGCGTGCTAAGAGATTTTAATTATTTTGGAGCGGTAAAGAGTCCTACCTATACACTGGTTGAGCCTTATCAAATCGATATCGGCTACATCAATCATTTCGATTTTTTTAGAATCGAGCATCCGGATGAGTTAGATTATATTGGCTTAGAAGAATATTTTTCAGCAGACACATTGTCTCTAATAGAGTGGCCTGATAAAGGTAAAGGGAGTTTGCCCAACGATGATTTAACGATTTCAGTGGATTTTTACAATGAAAAACGGCTTATACAAGTGAACGCTAATTCAGATCTAGGAGAAAAAGTCTGCTCAAAGGTGAAGAGAATTGCGTAAAAGCTTGGTTGTCCTCTTTTCTTGCTTTCTTGTTTCTTTTGGTTGCTATGCAGACAAGATAATAATTGAAGAAATAAGACTTTGGTCTGATCCTGAAAAGACAAGGTTTGTGTTTGACCTTTCAGGCCCTCCTGACTATAAGGCTTTTGCCGTGTCTAGTCCCGATAGATACGTAGTGGACATTAAGAATTCTGATTTTGAAAAAAATCTAAAACTACCTGCTTTAAAAAAGTCTCCTGTCTCAAAAATTAGAAAAGCTAGAAAAGATGATAATGCTAACGTTCGTATTGTCTTCGATCTTAATGCAAAGGTCAGTCCCAAGAACTTTGTGCTTACTCCGTTTAAGCAGTACGGAAATAGATTAGTCGTAGATTTATATAATTCTCAGAGGATGGAAGCAACGAAAATAAAAGTTGTCGCCAAAGAGTCGTCGAGTAATTTGAGGGATGCGATCATAGCGATTGATGCTGGCCATGGCGGGGAAGACCCCGGTGCTATAGGACCAAAAAACGAGCTTGAAAAAAATGTTGTGCTTTCTATCGCAAAAAAATTGGCGAAGTTTGTGGATGACGAGCCTGGTTTTCGGTCGAAGTTGATTCGCAAAGGCGATTACTATGTTGGTCTTCGCAGGAGAATCGAAATCGCTCGAGAAAGTAAGGCGGATATTCTTCTGTCTTTGCATGCAGATGCTTTTAAAACAGCTAACGTTAGAGGCGCTTCCGTATTCGCTATTTCTGATAGGGGGTCAACTAGTGAGGAGGCAAGGTGGTTAGCTGAGAATCAAAATCAAACTGATTTAATTGGAGGTATGGGCGAGTACGTCAAAATTGACACAAAATCAGAACCCCTTGTGCGCAATGTTCTTTTAGATCTTGCATTTGGATATAGTCAGAGGGAAAGTCTTGAGATGGGTGCTCAAGTCTTACAAGAGCTGAAAACAGTCACTAAGCTTCATAAGGAAAAGGTCGAGCAAGCGGGATTTATGGTTTTGAAAGCTCCTGAAGTCCCAAGCATATTGGTAGAGGTAGGCTTTATATCAAATCCCAAAGAGGCCTATAATTTATCTGACGCCAGGCATCAGAGAAAGATTGCCAAGTCCATCTTTCGTGGGGTAAAAAATTATATCTATGATAGACCGCCTGACGGCTCTTATGTTGCGTGGCTCAAAGAAGGGAGTCGTGATGTACGCGTTCATGTTATAGAACAGGGAGACACGCTTTCAGAATTATCGCTTCGATACAGAGTTAGTTTGGAGGCGATTAAGAAATTTAACAGTGTGAGGGGCGACACCATAAAAATCGGACAAAAACTTAGGATCCCTGCGAGTTAGACCAATGAATAAAGAAATTCGCGAGAAAAAAATATATCAGCTCTCGAGAGAAACATACAACCTCATATCTGCGGGCGAAATTGTTGATCGGCCATCTTCAGTGCTAAAAGAATTAATTGAAAATTCTTTAGACGCTGGAGCATCAAGGATCGATATTGAAATAGAGTCTGGTGGGAAACATCTTTTACGCGTCAGAGACAATGGAGAGGGCATTAATCGCGATGATTTGCATTTAGCTCTTGCCAGCCATGCAACTAGTAAAATTCGAAATCATGATGACCTTCTATCATTAAGAACCCTTGGCTTTCGAGGAGAAGCGCTCGCAAGTATTTCCGCTGTTTCTCGTTTTGTTTTAATTAGTAACGTTCATGAGGAGCCGTCTGAAGGTGTCTCCGTCAAAATCAACCAGGTGGCCAAGAACGAGCTCTTCATAGAGCCCAGTTCTCATTACAGAGGTACCACCGTAGAGGTCCGCGACCTCTTTTTTAATACCCCTGCTA
>CAJWLI010000189.1 GCA_913043075.1 uncultured Gammaproteobacteria bacterium | reverse complement strand
GTTTCTTCAAGGTTTTTAAGAAGCTTTACGTGGCGAAGCTGATTGACTTTATCGAACCCAATCATTTGCATGGAGAGATACTTTTCAAAATCAGAAAGAGTTTTATCTCCGGTGCTAAGAAAAGATATACCCGCGCCAGCAAAAGTTATTTTAGAAGTTGAAGCGAAGACTAACCCACTGTCTGAGGTGCCCTGGTTTTCAGTTGCCCTAGAGAAGTTATAGAGTTTGTCTTCATTGCTTTGTAAATCGTGGACAACATAGGCGTTATCCCAAAATACGAAAAAATCGTCCGCCGCGATCTTCGGCAAAGCAGCTATTCGCTTAACGACCTCATCAGAGTATGTATGTCCGGTTGGATTTGAATATTTAGGTACGCACCATATACCCTTTATGGACTGGTCCGCTCTAACTTCCTTCTCAATTTTTTCAATATCGGGCCCGCTATTAGTAAGCGGTATACTAAGCATTGAGATGCCAAAATATTCGCAAATTGTGAAATGTCTATCGTAACCTGGAGTTAAACAGATAAACTTGGAGCCTTCTCCCCATGTTTTGACCTTGCTAGCCACGAAATGATACATGAGGTTTAGGCTGCTGTTTCCTCCCACCATTGTATTTTTTGGTTGCGAACCAAGTATTTCTGCTCCTAATTCGCGTGCTTCAGGAATCCCCAGAATTCCGCCGTAATTTCTAGCGTCGGCCCCATCTCTCAATTGAAAATTTCCATCGAGTATCCCATCTAGACAATTTGAGAGATCAAGTTGCTCAGGAGAAGGTTTCCCTCGAGTCAAATCGAGCTCAAGTTTCTCCTCCTTAAATTCTAAAAATTCTGATAAGAGATTATCGTAATCCTTCGTGGACTTATTCATATCGCTAGACCCCTATATTCTGGAAAACCCAGCATTAAATTAAGATTCTGAATGGCTGCGCCTGATGCCCCCTTCCCTAGGTTGTCCAAGCGGGAGATCAAGACCATTTGTTCGTCGTGTCCATAAATGAAAATTTCTTGGCGATCCGTACCTTTAATAATATGAGGATTGAGGAATCCATCTTGTAATTGTTCCTCATCATTTAATCCAAAGACTGTTATATTTTTATTTGGTTCGTATGCGTTACTTAATACTTCATGCACATTTTTGATAGAGACTTTCCCTATAAACATTCCTCGCTGCAGTGGAACGCTTACCGTCATTCCTTGGTAAAAATTTGCCACTATGGGTAAAAAAAGTGGTTCAGATAGAAGTCCTGAATATTTAGTCATTTCGGGTAAGTGTTTGTGTGCCATATTCAGCCCGTAGGGCCTTGCCGAGACTTTTTCTGAGTTAAATCCATCATAGCGCTCAATTAATCTTCGCCCTCCACCGCTGTAGCCAGAAATTGCACTGATATTCAAAACACTATTTTTTTTCAGAATGCCCTGCTCTATAAGAGGCTTGACTAGCATTAGAAACCCCGTCGGGTAGCAACCAGGATTAGAAACGCATTCTGCATTTCTTATCTCTTCTGCTTGTGATGTCGATAGCTCTGGGAGTCCGTATGTCCAATTAGGATCTGTTCTAAACGCTGTGCTCGCGTCGATAACCTTAACGGACGTATCTGAGTTTGCTTGTACAACTTTTTTCGACATTTCATCGGGCAAGCAGAGAACCACTAAATCTGCTTCTCTTATAACCTCACGTTTTTCTGCTTCGTTCTTTCTTTTTTGTGAGTCAATCTGAAGGATCTCAATGTCATCCATCACTCGAAGCCTTTCAAATATTTGGAGCCCCGTGGTGCCTTCTTTTCCGTCAATAAATATTTGGTACATGCGTTTTAACTTCTGTCTGCAGAGCTTTAGTTTAACACCTAATCCATCAGCTACCGAAAATTTGTTTTGAGCATTCTTTTATGATCGCCTTAGATTCATTTTCACAGCGAAGAAAAAATGCGTCTCCGAGTCTTTCAACGGGGACCCCATAATAATGGGTATCTTGCAGGTGCTTTATAAACTGCCTAGTTTTCAGTGCGTCGAACCAATCGTGGAGATGTTTTTTCATAACTAAATACGAGGGGTTTTGCTCGCGTTTCGCATGATAGTGTTCTGAAAATTGAATTCCCTGCAAATAAGTTTGTATTTTTTCGTTTGGAAAAATTAGTTCTTTCCGTTGGTCCAACGCTAGTTGTTCTATCATATCGATTACAAGTTTTAATTGGTGAAAGCATTCTGGGTTTTCAAATAAGACAACCTCTCCTTTCATCAAATCATTTAGGATTTTTCTTGTCCCCTGACCTGTGCCAATTGGCGTTCGCTCCGAAAGCCTTCCTCTGAGAGAGATTTTTATCTCTTTGTCAGACAGCACCTTTCCGATTTTTCGGAGCTTGTTGAGCAAATAAAAGTCCTCGCCCGCATTGATCTTCCGGAATCCCCGAGTCTTAGCATAGGCTTCGGCGGAGAAGCATAAGCAAGAACCTAAAGGCAGATAGGCGTAGGGAGAGTTTGCGCTTACCAAACCAGCTGTATAGTAGAGCAGCTTGACTTCATAGAGAAGCATGGCCTTTGAAATCTCAGAAGCGTAAGTATGTGAGAAGGAAAAAATCGTCGCTACATTGTCTTGTTCTACCTTGGATTGAAAATAGTTCTCAGGGAGTGCAGCATCTGCATCAGAAGAGTAAATCCATTGGCTTTTTATTTTTTTCGATGCTATTAGCCTAAGGGCAATATCGCATCCAATTTTTCTTGCTGCCCCAACTCCCTCTTTTTCTTTCAAGAGGCGTGATTCAGAAAAACAATCAACAATCAGAATGTCGTATTTTTCATAGGTTAAAAGATAGGTTTCATCTGATATCGGTGTCTTTGGAACACCTTTCGCCAAATCATTCGCCATAGCTCGAGTTTGCTTATCATCTGCCTCGTAACTATTGGCAACGACAATGACAAGAAATTTTTCTCTACAAGCTATCAAAGCAAGATTTTGAATTATCTCTGAAGCTTCTTCTTGGTATGCCGGGATGACTATTACATTGCTCCAACTTCGATCAAGATCAGTAAATTTTGCTTGCGGGGAGCCATAGGTAGCTAGATATTTTTCTAGATATTTGGACACCTGTTTTTTAATGCAGGCGATTGGTGATAGGCAGGGACTCGATAGCCAGTTTTTCTATCTCTATCCACTCTGAGAGCCTGTCTTCGATCGTTTTTCGATGAAAGTACTTGTCCGCTAGATCTAGAAAAAGGCAAAAGTGCCTTGCCTCTGACGCCGATATCCGTGCATAAAAACTTCTTAATGCTTGGTCTGAAAGATTCTCTGCGAGCAGACGAAATCTTTCTTCGCCTCTTGCTTCTATGACAGCTCCTGAAAGTAACCGATCTAGCAAATAGGCCTCGCTGTCACTTTTTTTCATATG
>CAJWLI010000188.1 GCA_913043075.1 uncultured Gammaproteobacteria bacterium | reverse complement strand
TCGTACTTTGATCGAAATCCATCAATCTCTATATCTATTTCGCCATAGCCCGCAGAAAAAACTTTGACTCTTTTTGGCTCGCCAGCGTTGAGCGAGACTGAAAAAGAGCCATCTCTTTGTGATTGATAGTTTAGTTTCATCTCGGTTTTTTTTGATTCGAGTCTTAAAGTCTGAGGAGGCATTACAGAGTTTCGCCATCCACTTCGAATGCCCCTCATCACTCTCGCTGAGTTTCGATTAATAGCCTGAGATTCCATTGCGATTGCGATTGCGGCCTCCTCTAAATTTTTCGAAGACAGCTCCCTTATTCTGTTTGGATTAACTCTTTCAATAAAATCAGTCGTAGTGTCTCCATCCAAAAAACTTTTGCTCAACAACGTCAACTCTAGAAATTCTTTATTATTTTTAATCCCATACAGCTTGGTATTTCGCAGTGATTTTGCGAGTGATTTTGCAGCTTCTGTCCTTGTCGGCGCGTGGCAGATTACCTTGGCTATCATGGGATCAAATTCAGGTGAGACAAAAGAGCCTTCTTCCACGCCAGAATCAAATCTCACATTGTCGCTAGAACTTGGCGCCCAGATTTGAACTTTTCCTGGAGAGGGCAGGAAGTTTTTCTGGGGGTCTTCGGCATAAACTCTTGCTTCGATAGCATGACCACAGATCTGGAGGTCGTCTTGTGAAAATGAAAGCTTTTTGTTTTCGGCGATACGAATTTGTTCGCGAACGAGGTCAATCCCTAAAATTTCTTCTGTAACTGGGTGCTCTACCTGAAGCCTAGTATTTACCTCTAGGAAATAGAAGTCTTGCTCAGAGAGCAAAAATTCAACGGTTCCAGTGGAAAAGTAATTAAGTGTCTTTGCAGCCTCTATAGCCGACTTCCCGAGGGCTTCGCGAAGTTTCTCGTCTACGGCTGGTGAGGGCGCTTCTTCAATAATTTTTTGATGTCGCCTTTGGATTGAGCATTCTCTCTCGAAGCAATGGAGTATGTTTCCATGTTTATCTCCGACAATTTGTACCTCTACGTGTTTGACCGATTCTAGCCATTTTTCAAGAAAAACTTTGTCATCACCAAAGGCATTTTTGGCCTCTCGTTGGGCGCTCTCAACAGCAGCGACTAGGGTTTCAGGAGACTCAACGACCCTCATTCCTTTTCCGCCACCGCCTGCAGACGCTTTGACTAAGACTGGGTATCCGATTGTCTTTGCTGCGTTGCTTATGTCGGTTTCGGGACTTATTTCTATTGAGGGAAGCATCGGTACGCCCGCTTTATCCAACATGTCTTTTGCAGAAAGTTTGTCCCCCATGGCCTGAATAATTTTTGGAGATGGTCCAATCCAATTTAGACCATTCGCAACGATTAATTCGGCAAACTCATGATTTTCTGAGAGGAATCCGTAGCCAGGGTGCACGCTGTCGGCTTCTGCTTTTTCGCAAGCCTCAAGAATTTTTCTCTGATTTAAATAGGTTTCGAGGGGAGTTTTTCCTCCTAATTTAACCGCGATGTCTGCTTCGTTGACGAACGGAGATTCCTCATCTGAGTCGGCGTATACAGCTATAGTAACAATATCCATTTGCCGGCAGGTTTTGATTATCCTTCGCGCTATCTCCCCCCGGTTTGCGATCAAGACTCGTTTAATTTCATTTACATCCTCCATGTACCGAACTCCTTAGTGCCCTCCACAGTATTGTTGGAAAGAACACTTAGACAAATTGCAATGATCTCGCGTGTGTCTCGAGGGTCAATCATTCCGTCATCTGCAATTCGCGAAGTTGCATAAATTGCTTTCGATCTCTCTTCAGCCCAGTGCTCGGCTATCTTAGCTCGCTCAGCATCAGCATCCTCATCAAATTCAATACCCTTCCGCTCGGCAGCAGCTTTGCCAACAATACTCATGACTCCAGCCATCTGTTTGGGACCCATTACGGCAATCTTTGCTAGTGGCCAGACGAAAGTAAATCGGGTTCCGAAAGCTCGTCCGCTCATTGCATAGTTGCCCGCGCCATAAGAGGATGCCAATATTATTGAAATGTGCGGCACAGTGGAGTTAGAGACCGCGTTAATCATCTTTGATCCGTCTTTTGTTATCCCGCCTTGTTCAAAATCTTTTCCAACAATGAAACCGGTTATGTTGTGCAAAAATACTAGAGGGGTGTTTATTTGGTTACATAACTGAATGAATTGCGTTGCCTTTTCAGCCGACTCGGAAAAAAGTGCTCCGTTGTTGCCTAATATTCCAATTGCGTAGCCATGAATTTTAGCCCATCCACATACAATTGTGGGTCCGTAAAGAGGTTTGAATTCTTCAAAGTCAGATGCATCTGTCAATCTGGCAATTACTTCCCTAATATCGAAAGTCGAGCGAAGATCCTCCGACACAAAACCAAGAAGGTCTTCTTGTTCGTAAATAGGTTCCTCGAAAACGATGTTTGGCTCAGGACCTAGCTTTTTCCAATTTAGGTGAGAAACTACTTCTCTGCATATTCTTATTCCATCTTTTTCGTCTTGAGCAAGATAATCTCCCAGACCAGAAATTTTTGTGTGCATGTCCGCGCCACCCAGTTCTTCATCTGTCGCGTCTTCACCCGTTGCCATTTTTACTAATGGAGGTCCTCCCAAAAAAACTTTCGACTGGTTTTTGATAAAAATATTGTAATCGCTCATCCCAGGTTGATATGCGCCGCCAGCAGTTGATGAACCGAAGACAAGAGAGATAGTTGGTATTCTTAGCTTTGAGAGTTCTGTAATTTCGTAAAATAGGCGTCCCGATTCCCCAAAATGATCCTCCTCACGCTTAATCGCGGCCTCAGGGTCTTCCCCGGTTTCGCCTCTCAGATCAGCGCCGGCCGATTCAACAAACTGGATATACGGGAGTCTATTTTCGCGCGCTATCTCCAGTCCTCGCATCAATTTTTTCATATTAAAATTGTTGAATGCTCCTGCCCGCACTGACGGGTCGTGACCTAAAATTAAACATTCGATTCCCTCGATCACGCCAATTCCGACTACAAATCCTGAACCGATATTAAACGGGCTTCTCCAAGCAGCGAGTGCGCTTATTTCTAAAAATGGTGAGTCTGGATCTAGGAGCAAGGATATACGCTCTCTTATCGGCAGTTTCCCTCGTGAGCGAAGCCGCTGGGTCGCCTCTTCTCCGCCCCCTTGCGATGCTTCAAGTGATAGTTTTTCCATCATCTCGGTCATCTCAAGCATTGCAGTTTTATTCTTCTGAAAGTTAGCACTTTTAGTGTCGAGCCTAGAGCTAAAAGTTGGCATCGAAAACTCCGTAAAATTCGGTTCTATCGCAAGGTATCACAGATGATAGCTTAAATGTGTTAGATTGAGGCTAGTTTGCGGGAGAGAGTATGTCTGAAGTTACTAAATCTGAAATTAGAGAATTTACCGAC
>CAJWLI010000187.1 GCA_913043075.1 uncultured Gammaproteobacteria bacterium | reverse complement strand
TGTGCGCCCCAGATTCCCTGAAAGCACTAAAGAGGAAAGGTTATGAATCACGTCTCTCATTCTACAATTAAAATAGTTTCTCGGATTTTTTTTGCTTCTTTATTTCTGTCATCTCTCTTTCTATCACCAATTTCTCTAGCTGAGGGTTCTGGATCCTTCAAACGGGCGGGGGATTGGTTAGTCGGAGCCAAGGTCGCAAATCTGAACCCCGCGGTTAACTCAGCAGTTTCGATTGGGGGCTTTGTGGAAGCCGATTTTGATACGTTCCCGCTGCTGGACTTTAGGTATTTTCTTGGCGATCGTATTGCCCTTGAAGCCATCGCTGGAACCACAAAGCATCAAATCGGCGTCAAAGAAACTGCGCTGGGCGACTTAAATCTGGGATCCATAAAAGTGTTGCCGCCGACCATTACCCTCCAGTACCACTTCGATACTGGCACCAACTTTCTTCCATACGTGGGCGCTGGTATCAATTACACATTCTTTTACGACGATGATCCGGGTGATTCTGCGGGGATAACGTATTCGGACGAGGTAGGTTTTGCTTTTAATGTTGGTTTCGATTATCCCTTGGGCGAGCGAACCTACCTTAACTTGGACTTAAAGAAGTATAAGCTGTCAACGAATGTAGAGGTCGACGCGGGTGCAGCTGGGACAGCTACCGCAGATGTTGATCTAGATCCGCTAGTGATCAGTATCGGATTTGGTTGGAAATTCTAGGGTTGATGATTTTGATTTATATCTTTTTCAACCAAAGGTGCTCCCCTTAGTGCGGGCGAGTAAATATATCTGCCGCTCGCGCTCTTTTTTTCAGATTCTTGTTTCAATCAAAATAACAGGGATACCGGGACAGTTTTCCGTAGACATTGCTCCAAAGGAAATATACTCCAAGAGTGCGTCCGCGTGGTTGTATTTTTTCCTTCTCAGTTGATGGTACATGTCATGTGAGTCTGAATCGGCTCTGGCGAAATATCTCCTCTCAACGCCGCCCCGCTCAAGAGAAATGACAGTGCCTTGCTTCGCCATTTCCATCCAGTAAGAGGCCTCGTCGCCGTGCTCGATGTAAGACTTATTGTTGTCGTCTACGATCCAGATTCTAATTTTTTTTACGGAGTTGTCTGATTCGATCCTGCTTAGGGTAACGACCTCTCCTCCGAGTTCCGAAATTCCAAAAACGGAACCCACCCAAACCAAAACGATTGCAATTACTGCAGCTAATATTTTTAGAACTAATCTCATTTTTTCCTTATAACGAAGAACGTTAAAGTTCGATTTGCTTAGCTCAAAGTAGTTTAGTGGAAATCTCTAGACTTTAGAGAAAAAGTTTCTAGGAAATGGCTAACATCAGTTATTTCCTTAGCAATAACGTGAATGATTCTATCTTTTTTTTCTAGGGTTCCTTTTATCGTCAAAAGGTTTCCTTGAACAGCAGAGGCTTTATATCTCTCAAATATATTTTTCCAGATTATGACGTTGATGTTATTTGTTTCGTCTTCAAGGGTCAGAAATAAAACGCCGGAGGCGGTCGAGGGCCTCTGCCTGCCAGTGACTATGCCGGACACATTCACAATTTGTCCTTTCCTTAAGTCCTTTAATGAGTCAGCTGTCTGCTGGTTTCGGAACGGGTAGCTTTTTTGTTCCCTTAGCATCGCAAGTGGATGACGGCCTAGCGTTAGCCCCATGTTCTGATAGTCAGCTCTAAGGTTATCTGCCTCAGTAGGAGAGGGCAGTAGACTTTCTAGTCTCGGTCTTGGTTTGTAGTTGGTGTCTTCAGATTGAAATATTGGGAGGTCTGGTGGTAAGCCCAGCACCTCCCAGTGTGTCTGGTACCTGTTCCCAGATAGACTTTTAAAAGCACCACTCTCTGTTAGCTTTTCAAGGTCGCCTTTGTCTAGAGCGGCTCTTTTTTTCGCATCTTCTATATTTTTTATAGGGCTGTTTTTCCTTGCTTCTTCTATGTTGAGAGCACTGTTTTTTTTAAACCCTTTGATCTGATGAAAACCCAGACGAATACACGCTTGTTCTTCAGAATTTTTTTTATTTTTTTCAAGTGTCTCTAGCGCAGACTCCCAGACGCTTTTTTCAATATCTACTGGTAAGATTTTAATGTTATGGCGGTGAGCGTCTTGAATGAGTTGTGATGGAGAATAAAAACCCATGGGTTGGCTATTTAATAAACCACAATAGAAGGCAGCTGGCTCGTGTTTTTTTATCCAAGCTGAAATGTATACCAGAAGAGCAAAACTTGCGGCGTGAGACTCAGGGAAGCCGTAGACACCAAAACCTTTGATCTGATCAAAAATCCGCTCTGCAAATTCCTTACTATGGCCCCTATTAAGCATCCCAGTAATAAGTTTTTTTTGGAAATGATCTAGCCCTCCTTTTCGCTTCCATGCAGCCATTGCACGTCTTAGCTGGTCTGCCTCACCAGGAGAAAATCCAGCGGCAACGACGGCCAGCCGTATTACTTGTTCCTGAAAAATCGGCACCCCAAGCGTCCTCTCGAGCACCGCTTTGATATCATCGTTGGCGTAGGATATCTCTTCTTCACCGTTGCGACGTTTTAAGTATGGGTGCACCATTTTTCCTTGGATAGGGCCAGGTCTCACGATTGCAACTTCAATAACGAGGTCATAGAAGTTCTTAGGCTTTAGTCTTGGAAGCATCGACATCTGCGCTCGGGACTCCACCTGAAAAACCCCTATGCTATCTCCTTCCTGCAACATCTCGTAGGTTGATCTATCTTCAGATGGAATGCTTGCTAGCGACAAATCACTACCGCGGTAGTTATTAATTAGGTCTATGCTTCTTCTTATGGAGCTAAGCATTCCTAAGGCCAACACGTCGACTTTTAGAAGCCCCAGTGCTTCTAGGTCATCCTTATCCCACTGAATAATTGTTCGGTCTTGCATGGCGGCGTTCTCGATGGGAACTAGAGCGGATATTGGGTCGTCGGATATTACGAATCCACCTACGTGTTGAGATAAATGCCTTGGGAAGCCCAGTATCGCTTTAACTAAAACAAGGAACTGATGAATTCTTTGGTTATTTGGGTCTATGCCTGATTCTCTGAATTTTCTTTCTAGTTCTTGGTGGTTCTCCCACCAGGAAAGTGACCTTGTTAATCGATCAATTAAGTGCAGGCTGAACCCTAAAGCTTTTCCGACATCTCTGACGGCGCTTTTTAATCTGTACGTGATGACAGTTGCAGCAAGCGCGGCTCTGTCTCGACCGTATTTTTTATAAATATATTGAATGACTTCTTCGCGGCGTTCATGCTCAAAATCAACATCTATATCTGGTGGCTCGTTCCTTTCTTTCGAGATGAACCTTTCAAACAACAAGCTTATTTTTGATGGGTCTACTTCGGTGATGCCTAGGCAGTAGCACACCGCGCTATTAGCCGCGGAGCCTCTTCCCTGACAAAGAATTCCTCTGCTTTTCGCGTACTGTACGATGTCAAACACGGTCAAAAAATA
>CAJWLI010000186.1 GCA_913043075.1 uncultured Gammaproteobacteria bacterium | reverse complement strand
TCGCAAAAACACCTAAACCAGAAAAAATCGAAGACACTCCTAAATCATCGCCCGCTTTGGTCGCAAAAACACCTAAACCAGAAAAAATCGAAGACACTCCTAAATCATCGCCCGCTTTGGTCGCAAAAACACCTAAACCAGAAAAAATCGAAGAGACTCCTGAGCCACCATTAACACGAGTTGGCGAGCCTATTTTAGCGAGCTCGACGAGAGAATCCTTAGTTGAGGCAATCGATCAATGGGCTAAGGCTTGGTCAAACAAGAACATAAGGAACTATCTGTCGAGTTACTCTAAAGATTTCTCCGTACCCGGAAGTCGCTCAAGAAAAAACTGGGAAAGCCTTAGAAAAGATCGACTGAGCAGGCCTAAGTTTATAAGGGTAACATTGGAATACCAGAGGTTCGTTCAAGTCGAAGAAGATGTGGTAGATGTCTTCTTCAGGCAAACATATTCCTCGAATACTTATAGAGACGTTACTGACAAGGTACTTAGAATGACCAAAGTTTTGAGAATGAGAAAAGAGGATTCAGACTGGAAGATTCTCATAGAGAGGGCGAGATAACGGTTATCGGAGCAACCATGAAACCAACTCAGGACACAAAGACCATACCATCTGCAACAATAATTATGGTGCGAGAGGCAAACAACGGTTTGGAAACCTTTATGGTTGTGAGACATCATAAAATCGACTTTGCGTCTGGCGCCCTGGTATTCCCTGGAGGAAAAATAGATGAACAAGACTATGAGATGGATGTTCATTGTGAAGGAATAAATAATGACGACTCATTTGACCCAGCATACAAAGTGGGTGCCATAAGGGAAGCTTTCGAGGAAAGCGGGATTCTTTTTGCTAGGCCTAGAGGTTCACAGAAGATTATCTCAGGCTCGAAATTAAGAGAACTATCACACTATCGAAAGGCCCTGCACTCAGGGCAGATAACCTTTGGAGATTTTTTGGCTAAAGAAAACCTTGTTTTAGCATGCGATGAGCTATATCAGTTTGCTCATTGGATAACTCCTGAAATGATGCCGAAACGTTTCGATACGCAATTTTTTATCGCGAGAGCGCCTGATCAAGCGGCTAAGCATGATGGCAACGAGTCTGTCGATTCATTATGGCTTACACCAAAGGAAGCACTTGACGGCAATAGTGGGGGAAAATATACGATCATTTTTCCGACACGGGTAAACATCGAACGCTTAGGCGAAAGCGATTCAGCCGAGAAAGCTATTGCTGCGTCTCTTAGGGCTGAAATTAAAGTGATTTTACCTAGATTGGAAAAAAGGGAAGATGGAACTTACGTTATAATAGACGAAGACGCAGGGTACACGACTAAGTCGGAAAGAATTCCTGACTAAGAGAGAAGCATATCTCCTAGTACCTGAACTTATCCACCGAAGTCATCTAAGAAAATATTTTCTCTCTCCACCCCTAGATCCTCAAGCATTCCAATTACCGCAGAGTTCATCATGGGTGGTCCACACATGTAAAACTCGCAGTCCTCAGGTGCAGGGTGATCTCTAAGGTACTGATCAAACAAAACGTTGTGTATGAAACCCGTCAGGCCATCCCAGCCTTCAATGTTTTGGTCTGAGAGCGCGACATGCCATTCGAAGTTGCTATTTTCTCTTGCAAGTTTGTCAAATTCGTCAACATAAAATAGCTCAGTTTGGTTTCTCCCGCCATACCAAAAGGAAATTTTTCGGGAAGACTTTAATCTGAGCAGTTGATCGAAGATATGAGCCCTCATGGGTGCCATTCCCGCGCCACCGCCAACGAAGACCATCTCGGCTTCAGTGTCTTTTGCAAAAAATTCTCCATAGGGGCCAAAAATAGTCACCCTGTCTCCCGGTTTAAGCGTGAACAAGTAGGAGGACATTTTACCAGGAGGGAAATCAGTGCCAGGAGGTGGCGAAGCTACCCGAATATTGAATTTCATAATCCCTTTTTCTTCGGGATAATTCGCCATGGAGTAGGCTCTTATCGTTGGCTCATCTACCCGAGAGACATGATCAAAGACGCCGAATTTGTTCCAATCTCCTAGATATTCGTCTCCGACCAAAATGTCTTTATATGCAATATCGTAAGAAGGGATTTCAAACTGGACGTACCCTCCGGCTCGAAAATCGACCTCCTCACCTTCAGGTAATTTCAACACAAGCTCTTTAATAAAAGTTGCCACGTTATCGTTTGATAGGACCTCACATTCCCATCTCTTTACTCCAAAAAATTCTTGAGGAACTTCTATTTTAAGGTCCTGCTTGACCGCTGTTTGACACGAAAGCCTCCAGCCATCCTTTGCTTCTCCCCGAGTAAAATGCCCTGCTTCTGTGGAAAGCATTGACCCGCCTCCATCAAGTACCTTGCACCTGCATTGGGCACAGGTCCCACCTCCACCGCAAGCAGAAGATAAAAAAATGCCTGAATCTGCAAGGGTGTTGAGTAATTTACCTCCCGACGCACACACTATGGTTTTTTCAGGATCCCCATTGATCTCGATTGAAACCTCTCCAGAACTCACTAATGATCTGCGTGCAAACAAAATCAAAAAAACAAGCATCATAATGACCGCGGTAAACATGCCTACGCTTACGAAAACTTCAAAAAAATTCATCTCTTTCTTTACCCTTCTAAACTAAAGCGAAATCCCGCCAAAGGACATAAAGCCCAGTGACATTAAGCCAACAGTGACAAAGGTTATACCAAGACCACGCAGCCCCTCTGGCACATCACTGTATTTCATCTTTTCCCTTATTCCAGCAAGAACCACAATTGCCAAAGCCCACCCCACCCCGGAACCGAAACCATAAACAATGCTTTCACCAAAACTATAATCTCTGTTCACCATAAACAAGGCAGCACCGAGGATTGCACAGTTTACAGTGATAAGAGGTAAAAAGACTCCCAGCGCGTTGTACAGAACGGGAACATATTTATCCAAAAACATCTCAAGAATTTGAACAATTGCGGCTATAACCCCGATATAGGAAAGAAAACCAAGAAAACTCAAATCGACGTCTGGCATTCCTGCCCAAGCGAGGGCACCATCTGCCAGGAGATATTGATAAATCAGGTTGTTAACCGGAACAGTAATGGTTAGAACCACAATTACAGCAATACCAAGACCGAAAGACGTCTCAATTTTCTTTGAAATTGCGATAAAAGTGCACATGCCTAGAAAGAACACGAGAGCCATATTCTCTATAAAAACAGCTCGGACAAATAACCCCAAGTAATATTCCAACATTCTTTTTACACCTTTGAAAACGCTGTCTGTTCACCAATCTCGTGCTCAGACTCTTCAACTTGGTCTTTTTTCCAAGCTCTAATAGCCCATATAATCCCGCCAATAATAAAAAACGCGCTTGGCGGAAGAAGCATCAGACCCATCGGCGAATACCAACCACCATTCATGGCAAGGGGCAGGACTTCGACACCAAACATACTACCCGAGCCAAATAACTCCCTCACCGCGGCTACAACCATTAGAATCAAACTA
>CAJWLI010000185.1 GCA_913043075.1 uncultured Gammaproteobacteria bacterium | reverse complement strand
TAAATGCTTCGAAGGGTCTGGTATAGGAACACTGCGTTCTAATCTGAAACGGTGGTTTAGGAAGGTCAGTAGTATTAAGCCCGCGGCTTCAAGGAAAGAATCAAGGGAATTTTATATTTTAAGCCATAATTACACTAACAAAAGTTACGCCCCGACGTTGGTTAAGAATTCAGACTGAGTCGAAAAAAAGAAAACGGTTTTTATCGATTTAAAAAGAGCTTATTTAACAATTTAGTAAACTGAGGACACAATTTTGAATGACATGAGAAAAAATCTGTTGCTTTGGCTGATCATCGCGGCGGTACTGCTGATGGTTTTCCAAAACTTCAACACACAATCATCAAATGAAGAGATTGACTACTCCAGTTTTCTAGATCTAGTAAATCAAAACCAGGTTCGTTCCGTTGAGGTAGAGGGTTTGACTATAAAGGGCGAATATCAGGATGGCCGAAGGTTTGAAACCGTTCAGCCCCAAATTGTGGACGAGGCGCTGATCGGAGACATGTTGGATCACAACGTAAACTTCAAGGGTAACAAGCCAGAGCGCCAAAGCATTTGGACTCAGTTGCTCGTTGCAAGTTTCCCTATATTAGTAATCATCGCTGTATTCATGTTTTTTATGCGTCAAATGCAAGGCGGTTCAGGGGGAAGAGGCGGCCCCCTAACCTTCGGAAAAAGTAAAGCTAAACTTCTAGGTGAAGACCAGATCAAAACTACGTTTAAAGACGTGGCCGGAGTTGATGAAGCGAAAGAAGATGTTCAGGAGTTGGTCGAGTTCTTGAGAGACCCAAGCAGATTTCAGAAGCTGGGTGGAAGAATCCCGAGAGGAATTTTGATGGTTGGTCAGCCTGGAACGGGTAAAACGCTGCTTGCTAAAGCAATTGCCGGAGAAGCTCAGGTACCATTTTTTAGCATTTCGGGCAGTGATTTCGTCGAAATGTTCGTTGGGGTGGGTGCTTCCAGAGTGCGAGATATGTTTGAGCAAGCGAAAAAGCAGACGCCTTGCATAATTTTCATAGACGAAATAGATGCCGTGGGTCGTCACAGAGGGGCCGGTCTAGGAGGGGGGCATGATGAAAGAGAGCAAACTCTTAACCAATTACTCGTCGAGATGGACGGGTTCGAGGGAAACGAGGGCATCATAGTTATAGCTTCAACTAATAGGCCTGACGTGCTTGACCCAGCATTACTTAGGCCCGGTAGATTCGATCGTCAGGTAGTTGTAGCGCTGCCGGATATTAGAGGTCGAGAGCAGATCTTGAAAGTGCATATGAGAAAGGTTCCTGTGGGTAAAGATGTTGACGCAGCGCTCATAGCAAGAGGAACTCCTGGTTTCTCAGGTGCAGACTTAGCAAATTTGGTGAATGAAGCAGCGTTGTTCGCGGCTCGCCAGAATGAGAGATCCGTCACCATGGCGCAGTTTGAGCAGGCGAAAGACAAAATTATGATGGGTGCCGAGCGAAAGTCGATGGTGATGTCCGACAAGGAGAAAAGTAACACGGCTTACCATGAGGCAGGCCATTGCATTGTGGGGTATTTAGTTCCAGAGCATGATCCCAGCTATAAAGTCTCTATCATTCCTCGAGGTCGAGCGTTGGGTATTACGATGTTTCTCCCAGAAGAGGATCGCTATTCAATGAGCCGTCAATCAATTGTTAGCCAGATTTGCTCTCTTTTTGGAGGCAGGGTTGCTGAGGAAATCACACTAGGACCGGAAGGTATCACAACAGGAGCCTCGAATGACATTGAACGAGCCACTAAAATGGCTAGGTCAATGGTCACTAAGTGGGGACTTTCAGAGAGTTTGGGGCCTTTGATGTATGATCAAGAAAATGAAGAGGTTTTCCTGGGAAAATCGGCTGGGAGCTCTCAGTCTCAGGTCTCTAACGAAACGGCAAAGAAAATTGATACAGAGGTCAGAGTGATCATTGACGAATGCTATCAGAGAGCACGTCAATTAATTGAAGATAATAGAGAAAAGTTAGAGGCGATGGCAGAAGCGCTTTTAGAATACGAAACTATAGACAGAAAGCAAATTGATCAAATAATGGAGGGAAAGAAACCGAGCCCCCCAGAAGATTGGGACGACGCTTCGCCCGGAGGGACGCCCAATTCTCAAAATGATGATCTTGCGGATCCATCTTTCGGAGACCCAGCGCCGGAGCACTAACGCCTTTGATGAAGAAAATAGCGTCGCTCTTGCAAGAGAACCGTCCACTAATCATGGGAGTTGTAAATGTGACTCCAGATTCATTTTCAGACGGTGGTGAGTTCCTTTCATTAGCCGCCGCACTTGAGCATGCTAATTATCTTCAGGAATGCGGTGCCGACATTATCGATATTGGAGGAGAGTCAACTAGGCCTGGAGCAAAGCCGATATCTAGTAGCGAGGAGCTCCAGCGAGTGATGCCCGTTATTGAAAGGCTTAGATATGCATCTGACGTTCCCATTTCGGTTGACACTAGTAAAGCTGTAGTAATGGAAAAAGCAATAGAGTGCGGCGCGACCTTGATTAACGATGTTTATAGTCTGCGTAAGCCGGGAACCCTTGACGTGGTAGCAGGTTCGGACGCTTATGTTTGCTTGATGCACATGAAAGGGAGCCCGCAAAATATGCAAGACAGACCAAATTATAAGGATCTGTTATTGGAGGTGCGAGCATTTTTGAGTGATAGAGTTGTAGACTGCGAAAAAAAAGGGATAAGTGCAGATAGATTAATCGTTGATATTGGCTTTGGATTCGGTAAAACTCCTTCGGGAAATTTACAATTAATCAATAACTTAGATTTTTTCAAAGAAATAGGATTACCAATAATGGTCGGCGCCTCTAGGAAAAGCACTTTAAAAAAGATATGCGGTGACCAGTTGGGTGGCAGTCTAGCCGCAGCGCTATTTGCCGTTAAAAATGGCGCGAAAATACTCCGGGTTCACGATGTAAAAGAAACAGTCGCGGCCTTGAAAGTCTGGAAATCTATTTCAGAAGAACGTCTTGTTGATTGGTAGGGAACGGTAGGAAAGGAACTGTGGTCGGAACTTTTTTTGGGACTGACGGTATCAGAGGTAAAGTTGGAAAGGCTCCAATCACGCCGGAATTTATGCTTCGCCTAGGCTGGGCCTTAGGCTCAGTATTCTTGAAAGAAAATTCAAATAGAGTACTGATAGGGAAGGACACCCGCGTCTCTGGATACATGTTTGAATCCGCTCTCCAGGCTGGGCTAGTCTCGTCTGGTATGAATGTAGCGCTTCTCGGGCCCATGCCAACGCCAGCCATCGCTTATTTGACTCGAACGCTTAATGCCTCTGCAGGCATCGTCATAAGCGCTTCACACAATTCCTACGAAGACAATGGAGTGAAATTTTTTTCAGAATTAGGAAAAAAACTAGATTCGTCTTTAGAGGGATTGATATCGCAAAAGCTTGATCGTGACTACCCTATGCTCGTTTCGAATGGGATTGGAAAAGTTACCAGGATAAATGATGCATCGGGGCGTTATGTAGAATTTTGCAAAAGTTGTTTCCCTACAG
>CAJWLI010000184.1 GCA_913043075.1 uncultured Gammaproteobacteria bacterium | reverse complement strand
GTGTTGGCACATAATCTGATTATATTGCCTGTGTTTGGAGGTATTTCTGGTTCATATAGCGCTATATTAAACATACCCAATTTTATATTAAATGTTCTTCTATAAGCCTTAGCTCCGAGATTTTTCTTGTAAGAGTGTTTCTTCCCCAGCCTAACAATAAAGAGGCTTCACGTTTTCTTCCGCCGGTCTGTTTCAAAGCTGAGAGAATCATTATTTTCTCAAACTTTGGAATCGCTTCGTCTAAAACGCCTGGGTCCTCAGGCGTTCTATTAGCAAGCTTTGTTGAAGCCCAGGAGCGCAGAGCTTTTTCCCAGTCAGAGCCCACGGCGCTAGCTTTATCTTTTGTTTCCAAAAGCTCTGGAGGCAGATCCTCAATCTTGACGTCTTTAGACGGGGCCATTACGGATATCCATCGGCACGTATTTTCAAGTTGGCGGACATTCCCGGGCCAAGGCAAATTGCTCAGGAATTCTAATGTGTCGGAATTGAGTCTCTTAATCTCTTCTCCCATTTCTTCTGAAGCTGCTGTTAAAAAATGCTCTGCTAGAAAAGGGATGTCTTCCTTTCGCTCTGCCAGAGTGGGAATCTGTATCCTGATAACATTTAGCCTATGAAACAAGTCCTCTCGGAACTTTTTCTCTCTTACCAGGGCTTCAAGGTCCTGATGGGTCGCCGCTATAATCCTAACGTTCGCTTTAATTGGCTCAAGTCCTCCTACCCTGAAGAACTCTCCGTCTGAAAGGACCCTAAGCAGACGCGTTTGAGTTTCTTTTGGCATGTCACCAATCTCATCGAGAAAAAGCGTGCCTCCTTCGGCTTGTTCGAAGCGGCCTTGTCGGAGCTGACTTGCTCCAGTGAACGAGCCTCTCTCATGGCCAAATAGCTCCGACTCGATAAGATCTTGCGGGATAGCTGCCATGTTTAACGGAATAAAGGTGCTTGCGCTTCTTGCGCTATGCTTATGCAAAGCATGAGCGACTCTCTCTTTACCGGTCCCTGATTGGCCGTTTATGAGTACACTAACATTTGATTTCGATAGTCTTCCAATAGCTCGAAAAACTTCCTGCATCGCAGGAGCCTTACCTATAATTTCGAGAGGCTCAGAGTTCTGGGAATGACTTGCCTCCCCTGTCCTTTGACCGCTTTGCTCCAAAGCTCTATCGACTACGGCGATCGCTTCATCTACCTCGAACGGCTTGGGGAGATACTCGAATGCTCCTTTTTGTATTGAGGTGACCGCGCTATCAAGATCTGAATGAGCAGTCATTACTATGACTGGAATATTCGGCCGTGTTTCTTTAACCTTTTCTAGAAACTCCAAGCCTGTCGTGCCCGGCATTCTAATGTCAGTGATAACAACATCTGGATTTGAATGACTTAGCTGGTTCAAGGCTTTATCTGCTGAACCGAAAGAACTCACCTCCCAACCATTTTGGGTTAGGGCCTTTTCAAGAACCCAACGAATATTTCTCTCGTCATCTATTACCCATGCCTTCTTTCCCGCGCTCATGTCCTATACTCCAATGGTAAAAAGATCGTAAATACTGTGTCCCCGGGAATGGATTCAAATTCTATGATTCCTCCGTGCTGACTAATTATAGATTGGGCGAAAGTAAGTCCTAGCCCGGTTCCTCCTACCCTTTTTGATATCATCGGATAGAATAAATGTTCTTTAATTTCAATTGGGATTCCCGGCCCATTGTCGGAAATGTCGACCCTAATTACGAATCTGTGTCTTTCCCCGCTAATTGTAAACTGTCGTTCCACTCGAGTTTTAAAGGTGATCTTGGCTGAGGTTTTATTTTCCAAAGCTTGCAATGCATTCTTCCCTATATTTAATACTGCTTGGACAAGAAGTTCGTGGTCGATTTCTATTTCAGGTAAGCTTGGATCGTAATCTCTATTTATTGAACAATCCTTTGACTCCATCTCCATGAGCTTTGCAACCCTTTCGAGGATTTCGTGTATAGATTTTTTTCTTTTAACCGGCAAAGTATTTGGGCCAAGCATCCGGTCTACTAGTGCAGTAAGTCTATCAGTTTCTTCGATGATAATGCTGGTGTACTCTTTAAGGGTTGGCCCGGGCAACTCTTTTTCCAGGAGTTGGGCGGAGCCTTTTATACCACCGAGAGGATTCTTAATTTCATGAGCTAGCCCTTTAACCATCTGCTTGGTGACCCCATGATTTACCTTGATCGCAGCATCTCGGTCAATTCTTAAATATCTATCTATTGAGATGAGCTCGATTAGGATTTCCGATTGATCGAGGAGAGGTGTTATGGTGGCGTCAACGGTCACTGCAGTTGCGTTGCTCGTGACGAGACCGATTTTTCTGGCTGTAAGCGGCCGATCGAGAGAGCGAGCTTCCTCTATCCGCTTGAGAAAACCTTCTTCGGAGCTAATTATTTTCGATATAGACTCTCCAAGCATTTTTGCGGACGACTCCATCAAAAGTGTTTCCGCTGCTTGGTTAGAGAAAACGATTTTGAGATCCTGGTCTAACAAAATAATTGCTGTACTTAAGTTCTCTATTACGCTCTCATCCATAGGGTTCTCTATTAAATAATTTTTTTTCGCAACGAGCATAAGCTAAACTTTTCAATTTAGCCTTTGGCAATGCAATTTACGCACCAGCTCAGTGATTTCAGTATCGAGAGTCGCAATTTGGGGAAACAAGTGCACAAGATACAAAAAACTTAAGTGATTGGAGTCGAAATTACGCACTATTATAGTGCATTCTATGTGATTAACCACATACTTTCTTCGTCAAGAAAATTATTCTGGCAACCAACTGTTTTATCTTAATTATTTATAAAAATAACGCACTGGTTTAGTGCGTACTGTAATCAAAAATGGATTGGACTTGCTCGAGGAGAAATTCTCCCCGAGCAAACCTCTCAGCTAGAAAGAATATCCGAGCATTAAGTACCACTGTCTTCCTCGGTCAAAGGCTTCGCCGTCACTACCAAAGTTAACTTGATAATCGCCAAAAATGCTGTATTCCTCATCATTAATGTTGTCGATTCCCGCACTGACACTTAGCCCGGATTGGTTATCCTCCCAGCGCGCACTTATATTTATGACAGAGTAAGGAGCTTGATAAAGGGGGTCAGCCCAAGCTGGTGCAAATGGAAGACCGCTTGCGTTTGTGTAAAATCCTGATCTCCAAGACCAATCCAATCTAGGCGTAATATCCCCTCCAAACAAAGAGAAGGTTCGGCTTACTGATATCTGTGAGTTCCAATCGGAAATAAATACGAAGGGTTGGTCTATTGAGAGACCTGCTGTGACTGCGCCTGGAGTCAGAGAATCATAACCCGAGTTTGTATAACCCAGTGCAAGGTCGATGAAAAAATCATTAGGCGCAGCGTAAGCTAATTCCAACTCAAAACCCTCGATAGTCGCCTCGCCGGCATTCGCCGTGTAGGGGCCAACTCTGCTTGGCTCAGCAATCAACAATTGAAGGTCTGAATAGTCGGTCGTAAAAATCGACAAATTGGCTCTCAAGGTATTATCTAAGAGTTC
>CAJWLI010000183.1 GCA_913043075.1 uncultured Gammaproteobacteria bacterium | reverse complement strand
GCTTTGAGCAGTGGCGCTCTTTTTGGGAACCCGGGACCAAATTCGAATACCACCCCTCCTCCTCGATGTATGTGGTCGCCGAGATCATAGAAAGAGCCAGCGGACAGGATTTTGGGAGATTTGTGCAGGACCAAATATTGAATCGACTGCAGCTGAGAAACACATTTATCGGTTTACCGAATGACCAAAGCTCTCGAGCTCTACCAATAAGATTCTGTGGGGTAGAGCTCAGTCGACAAGAATACGAGAAAATGGGTTTTCCAGTCCCACCTGAGACCGAAGTAACCGAAGATGCCGTCCTCAGCTTCAATGAAAGAGATGTCCAAGCATCCGGAATCCCCGGTGGCGGAGCTTTTAGTAACGCTGAGGATATGGCGATGTTTTATCAAGCTCTTTTGCATGGAGGCACGAACCAAGAGCGTTTGTGGCATGACGATATGCTAGCCAATGCAAAAACAATTAGAAATTCGAACCTGAAAGACCCTGCATTCAAAAAAGTAGCTAACAGAGGCTTAGGTATAGTTATTTCAGGGGATAGTGATAGAAACTATCGGGGGTTCGGCAAAACCAACTCTCCCTTTGCCTTCGGACACAATGGAGCTGGGGGACAACTATGCTGGGCAGATCCCGAAACCGGTCTGTCTTTTGTTTATCTTACTTCTGGGCATGATCGAAACCCTATTAGGCAAGGAAGGCGAGGCGTAAGTATTAGCAGCCTTGCAGCTCAGTGCAAAGCTGGAGACTGAGAAAATAACTTGCTCAACTGCCCATTAAGGCTAGAGCCGTTTTGTCTGTTCTCACTTAGAGATCAATGTGACCCAACCCTCAATTAACTGGTGAGTTTAAGCGCCCGATCATGCGCTCTGCAGAATTGTCGTGATCAAAACTTAAAATGCCTGATTTTTCATCTAAATCTCTTCGCTTTTTTTTGAATCACGCTAACGGTATGATTTTCTCTCCAAACTCGCTTAATCGATCCATCCCTCCTTCTCCTGCAAAAAAGAATGCTGGCACCATAATTCTATCCACTCCTACACTCCTCATTTCTTCAACGCCCGCTTCCGGATTCATCATTTGCGCGCCAAAGATAGCGCTAATCTTCACGCTCTCGGGGTCACGATTGTTTGACTCAGCAGATCGTTTTACACGAGCTATCAAGTCTTTAAGCCGGTCAATATTACCTTCGCCGGGAAAATAGCCGTCAGCGATTTTTCCGGCTCGGGTTATCGCTCTTTCAGTATCCCCTCCAACGATAATTGGAATACTTCCGTTCACTGGCCTCGGACTGCAAGTAACAGGAGCGAAATCAACAAAATCGCCATGAAACTCAGCATGCGGCCCCTGCCAAAGTGCTTTCATTGCTTCTATGTATTCATCATTTCGCGCGCCTCGCCGCTCCCAAGGCACACCAAGAGCCTCAAACTCCTCTTTGAGCCAACCTACCCCCAGACCTAATTCAACTCGCCCGCCTGATAACTGATCTAACGTGGCCAGTTCTTTTGCAAGCACCAGGGGATTGCGCTGTGGAACAATTAAAATACAAGTGCCTAGCCGGAGGTTTGGCGCTGCAGCGGCCGCGAACGCAAGCCATATCAAAGGGTCAGGTATTGGTGTATCCGGCTCTGCAGGTATTTTTCCATCTTCCGTGTACGGATATTTCGAGTATATCTCATCAGGAATAATTACATGTTCTCCGCCCCAGAGAGACTCGAAACCAACTTCCTCGGCTCGTCGACAAATCTCTATGGTTGCCGGGCCGTCAATCGCCGCACTGCTAGCAAAAGCTAAACCTACTTTCATAACTGCTCCTTATTTTTATTATTGCAGCGAGTCAAACTTTGGCTCGGGTATTTTCTACGATTACTGTCGACTCTTGCGTTTTAGCCCTCAAATCATAGGATGAAAATCGGCCACGATCAAAGCTATAGTCTTTATTCGTTCAATTCCGAGGATCAGAGCCTAATTTTCTTCTCATATTAGCCAAGCCGCCGCTGATTTTCTCAACCAAGGGATTGCGGGATATAAAAGGTATCTCCACGGGAGCCACCTCCCGGGTAATTAGGGTCCAAATAGCAATGGGCAATTCGATAAAGACAGTCAGACTTGTCAAAAAGAGGGAAATATAAAGGGCGACACTACCCCAAACATTGTCTGGCAAACAAATCAGATAAGCAGAGAGCAAAACGGCGGTGGCACCGAAACCACCGGCTGTCATAAACAAAAACTGTCGCACCGAATTAGCCTGCGAGTGAAAACTGAAGATAAAAGGCGAAAGAACTTTTTCAGGATAGGCTACACTAGATTTACTTAAAAGAGCTCCACCGAGATGAGCCCACTCGTGGAAAAGATAAAAAATAACTCCCAAAAGAGTGCCAAGCAGATACTGAGCAAACAAATTTTCTGGCTGGATAATCACTAATAGAATCCCTATGACTAGCAAAAAACTATCTCTCATTAATAGCTTCGTCAGAGAGGTTTTTGTTGGTCGATTTTTTCTATTCAAAAACTGGAATTCCGTATGCACAAATGCTTAAGTGGAGGTTACATCTAATAAGCGGAGACATACAAATGATAAGTTCGGGTCCAATCGAAGATAGATTAGCTATTCGTGAATTAGTCGATTCTTATAACGATGCGGTAATGAGAACCGATGGCGAAGCCTGGGCAGAGAATTGGCGAGATGATGCTACCTGGGAGCTTCCTGGAGCCGGACCAATAACGGGAAAGGAAAATTTTTTTCCGGTTTGGCAACAAGCGATGTCAGGTTTCGACTTCGTGGGCTTTTTTGCCTCTGCGGGTCCAATGGAAGTAAATGGAGACAAAGCACACGCGACCTGGTATCAGCAAGAGTTTTTACATCAAAAAGATGGTGTAAAGCGAAACGTAACCGGCCAGTATGAAGATGATTATGTAAAAGTTGATGGCCGATGGTATTTTCAAAAACGAATATACACTGTCCTAAATTCGGAAGAATACGGAAACTAATCTGTCAGACCAGGATGATTTAAAGACCGCACCAAAAGAAGCCAAAAAGTTATTTCAAATCGCGCTCCCGTTGATGGGAGCGCAGCTAGCTCAAATGGGTATGGGCGTTGCGGATACCGTGATGGCGGGGCGCTATGGCTCGGAAGATCTCGCAGGCGTAGCGCTCGGATCAAGCATTCTTTGGCCAACTATGATCCTTTTTATGGGAGTTATTCAGGCCGTTACACCTACTGTTTCGCAATTAAACGGCTCTAGGTCCTATTCAGAGATCGGAGAAGTAATCCGCCAAGGAATATGGATGGCTCTCTTCGGAGGCGCGGCTATCTTTTTCATTTTAAACAACATCGGTCCAGTCTATGAGCTAATGCGAGTTGATCCGGCTGCAGTGGCTATCGCCCTTCCGTATCTAAGTATGGCGTCATATGGACTCCCAGCATTAATGGTTTTCTTCTGCTTGAGGTTTCTATCGGACGGGATGGGGTACACTCGGCCCGCTTTAATAATCTCGGTCACAGCGCTGGCAATCAAAATCCCTATGAATTACATGCTAATTTACG
>CAJWLI010000182.1 GCA_913043075.1 uncultured Gammaproteobacteria bacterium | reverse complement strand
TTTGTGTTCGGTGTTCTTCAAGGGCATGTTTAAAAATCTTCGCTATTTGCGTATGACCACCGAGGCAACTGACGTTGGTCATTTCTTTAATTAATTCTTCTCCAGAAGATGACCAGCCCGAACATTGGAATTCATTGAAACCTCTGTAGTAGCAAAGTTGAACATTTATAGCACCTATGTCATCTGTTGCCCTGAACATTTTGCTTTGAATTTGACATGCGTTGTCCCAGGTTTTCTCTCTGGACGCTGTTGCATCCATTCCAAAGACTAATCTGCCGACGCTTTCTCTCTGGATCCGAGATGGCGTTTTCTTTACTTGCGCTAGGAAATCTCCTAACTGCCCTGAACTCGTTTTTGGAAGATTTTTTGGTTCTTTCATAAAAATTAGCTTTTAAAAATGAGCTATAGTGTGATTCTCTAATTGTAACCCGTAGATCTTACGTTAAAAATGAAAAAATTGACCATAGCGACCTCAAGCGCAGCACTTTTTGACTTGGAACAGAGCGACAGAGTCTATAAAGAGGAGGGATTAGAGGCATACTCTAAGTATCAGCGTGCTAGAGAGCAAGAGCCTCTTGCTCCTGGCAGGGCTTTTTCTTTAATAAAGAAATTACTTAACTTAAACAGTCTGCTTGAGAATCCGGATCGTGTCGAGGTGATTTTGCTATCACGAAACACATCTGACACCGGTTTAAGGGTTTTTAAATCAATAGAGCACCATAATTTATCTATAAGCCGTGCCGCATTCTCTGGCGGAACAAAACCGCACCGGTATATGGCTGCGTTCGGTGTAGACCTTTTTCTCTCAACTGAACGGGCAGATGTAGTCGAAGCTCTAGAGGATGGGAAAGCGGCCGCGAGCATTTTGTCCTCAAGCCTTCCCTCATCGAAAAGAGGAGATATTCGTTTTGCATTCGACGGCGACGCTGTCTTGTTCTCTGATGAGGCGGAAGAGGAATATCAAAAAAACGGCTTAGAAGATTTTCTAAGTACTGAAAAAAATTTAGCTAATGTGCCTCTCCGAGGCGGTCCTTTTAGATCTTTTGTTGAGTCGCTAAACCAGTTAAAGAGTGAATTTATTGGAGATACGAATCCAATAAGGACAGCCTTAGTTACAGCGAGATCTTCACCGGCCCACGAAAGGGTAGTCAAGACTTTGCGTTCTTGGGGTATGTCAGTAGATGAGAGTTTGTTTCTCGGGGGCATGGAAAAAGCAGCATTTTTGAATTCCTACGGGGCCGATATTTTTTTTGATGATCAGGCTGAGCATTGCCGTATTGCGAGCGAGACGGTTTTAGCCGGGCACGTCCCTTCGGGGGTGAAAAACCGCACTTAATATTCTAAAATCGTATTAATAGATTAGCGTTAATAACATTTAATAATAAAGATAAGATATTTCAATGAAATTACAGCAACTGAGGTACATCTGCGAGGTCGCAAAATATGACCTCAACATTTCAACCACAGCTTATGCTTTGCATACCTCTCAGCCGGGAGTCAGTAAACAAATAAGAATGCTGGAAGAAGAATTGGGCGTTCAGATTTTTGCTCGCAATGGAAAAAATCTGACACACATTACCCCTGTTGGGGAAGCCATTATAGAGCAAGCCAGGGAGGTGCTTGGACGTGTGGGAGGTATTCAGAGAGCAGCAGAAGAGTATACCGACGAGAGGAAAGGAAGCCTTAGCATTGCCACGACGCACACCCAAGCGAGGTACGCGCTGCCGCCGGTGATAAAAAATTTTATCGAAGAATATCCAGAAGTGTCTTTACATATGCACCAAGGTAGCCCCGAACAAATAGCCGAGATGGCATCGCAAGGTGAAGTAGATTTTGCGATTGCAACAGAGGGTCTGAATCTATTTGAAAACCTTGTTATGTTGCCGTGCTATAAGTGGAATCGCGCGGTTATTTTTCCAAGGACTCACAAGTTAGCAAGAGAACCAAAAATCACGCTCAAGATGATAGCGGACTACCCCATAGTTACATATGTGTTTGGTTTTACGGGTCGATCAAAATTAGATGAAGCCTTTAGAAGCCAGGAGCTTAAGCCTAATGTGGTGTTCACTGCAACTGACGCAGATGTCATAAAAACCTATGTGCGTTTAGGTTTAGGAATCGGCATTGTGGCGGGAATGGCTTATGATCCTGTTGAGGACGCTGATTTGATCTATGCAGATGCGAGCACCCTATTTCCGCCAAGCACCACGATGATTGGTGGCCGAGAGGGCAACCTGTTAAGAGGTTATATGTACGACTTCATTAAATTATTTGCTCCGCACCTTGACAATGGATTGATCAGCCGAGCTTTTCTTGATCCGAAAAACCCAGAAATTATTGATCAAATGTCTGGCTTAGATTTGCCTCTCAGATGATTTAATTTCTTGTTATAATTTCTTCTTAAGAGTTTCGAGAGATGCTGTAGAAGATGGACCTAATATGTTTGGACTTGGAAGGTGTTCTTGTGCCCGAGATTTGGATTGAGTTTTCTAAATTCACCGGCATAGAAGAGCTTAAGTTAACGACTCGAGATATTCCCGATTATGATGTTCTGATGAGGAAGCGTTTGAGCACTCTAAGAGAGCACGGTTTGACGCTTTCTACTATCCAGGAGGTGATTGCTCAGCTTGACCCTTTAAAAGGAGCAAAAAGCTTCCTTGACGGAATAAGACAGGATTATCAACTGGTTATCCTTTCTGACACTTTTTATGAATTCGCGTCCCCTCTAATGAAAAAACTTGGCTGGCCGACGCTTATGTGTCACAGGTTAAATCTAGCTGGAGATGGAATAATTGAAAGTTATCAACTTCGGCAACAAGATCCAAAAAGAAAAGCAGTAGAAGCCTTAAAAAGCCTAAATTATAAAGTCATAGCGGCGGGCGATTCTTATAATGATACCACCATGCTGGCTGAGGCTGACGCAGGCTTTTTGTTTCGAGCTCCAGATTCGGTAATTTCTGAGTTTCCTCAGTATCAGGTGACCTCCGATTATGATGAGTTACGAACTTTGTTCGACAATGCTTCAAATCAATTCAAGAGCCGATAATCAATTAAGCTCAGTAATCAGATATAATCAGACAGACGGTGAGCAATAGGAGAGCGTTATGTCCGCTGGAAAAAAGTTACGTGAGGCCCTGGTAGAGGAATCGCCACTGCAGGTGGTGGGAACCATAAATGCCTACTCAGCTATGATGGCTGAAAAAGTTGGGTATAGGGCTATTTATCTTTCGGGCGCGGGAGTAGCAAACGGGTCCTTTGGGCTTCCTGATCTTGGGATGACTTCGCTGAACGATGTGCTCGAGGATGTCAAAAGAATCACTGGAGCCTGTAATCTCCCCCTTTTAGTGGATATAGACACCGGATGGGGAGGTGCATTTAATATCGCGAGGACAATAAAAGAGATGACACGTTCAGGTGCTGCCGGCGCGCACATTGAGGATCAAGTGGCCCAAAAACGCTGCGGGCATCGTCCAAACAAAGAGATTGTCAGTTGTGAGGAGATGGAGGACCGAATTAAAGCTGCGGTCGATGCGAAACTAGACC
>CAJWLI010000181.1 GCA_913043075.1 uncultured Gammaproteobacteria bacterium | reverse complement strand
TGTCTTTATTTTTTTTAACTTGAGCAAAATCACGATAGGTTCCTCGTCAGATTGAGAGTTAAATCTATTGGTCCCTAAATCCGGCACAAAATTCCTATTCCGTTAATCGAATAATAAGGCACAGATCGAGGCGATAATCATAGCGCCCACAAGATTTAATAAAAGCCCTTCTTTTGCCATAAGCGCGAGAGGGAATTTGCTGGTTGAGAAAACAATGGTATTTGGAGCAGTCGCTACCGGTAGCATAAAAGCGCAGCTAGCGCTCATAGCCGCTGGCACCATTAAAGCCTCAGGGCTTATGTTAGATGATAAGCTCATCGCAGCCAAGATTGGCAAAATAAGCGTCGTGGTCGCCAGATTGCTTGTCATCTCTGTAAGAAAGGTAATCAATAAGCAAATTGCTAGAATCAGTAAAAAAAGGTGCCAGGTCGAGATATATGCTAATGATTGGCCTAATGAGGCACTTAGTCCTGATGAGACGAACGAATTCGCGATCGCGATTCCGCCACCAAAAAGTAAAAGCATTCCCCAAGGGATATCTGAAGCGGTCGACCAGTCTAGTAACTTTCCTCCTTTTCCATTTGGGATAAGAAACATTGCAACGACTGCGACCAAAGCAACGCTCGCATCATTTGCGTTTGGTAAATTTAGCCAAGATTGCCAGCCACCAAACGGTTGGCTGCGACTTACCCACGCCATCGCAGTGAGAAAGAAAACTGTGAAGACTCTCTTTTCTTCGCTATTCCAGGCACTTATTTCAGGAACGCTTACTCTTCCAAGATATCCTAGGTTTCGGGTTATCCATAATCCAGCAATTGGAATAAGGATAGCGACTACTGGGATTCCCCAGGACATCCAAGTAAAAAAGCCAACTTCAACTCCAGTATTTTGTTGATAGATCTCTCTAAAAACCAGATTTGGAGGTGTGCCAATTGGCGTGCCGATTCCACCGATGCTGGCGGCATAGGCGATTCCAAGAAGCAGCGGTGCCGCAAGTTTCTTGTCCTCTGATCTTTCTATGGTTGCTAAAGCAACCGGAAGTAACATTAAAGTTGTAGCCGTATTAGATATCCACATGCTTAGGATTGCGGCAGCGGCCATAAACCCGTACACAAGTTTTTTACTGCTCTGACCGCCGAAAAGATTTATCATAGCCACCGCCACCCGCAAGTGCGCTCCGCTCTTTGCCATAGCCGTGCTAAGAATAAACCCTCCTAAAAGTAGCAGCACCATTGGAGAGCCATATGACTGACCAATTTCCTTTGGAGTAAGAACACCAAACAGCGGGAGTAAACCTATTGGAATTAGTGAGGTTGCGGGAATTGGGATGGGTTCAAAAATCCACCAAAAGGCGCAAATAGCAGCTACGGCACCCGCCCAGCACGCTTCTTGGTTCCACCCATGTCCCTGTAGACTAAGAAACACGCTAGCGGCAGCAAACGGCCCTATCATGAGGCCAAACTTTTTTAGGGTGAAGAAAATGTGCGTATCTCTCTAAACTATGTTTTAGAAGCTACACACACTAACTTAAATTGTTATGCTTGTCAGATAATGAATGATCAGAATTTTTTTTGGTATGACTTAGAGACGACTGGTGCTGATGTTGAGCAAGATCGAGCAGTCCAGTTCGCTGGAATCAGGACAGACTCGGACCTGAATCAAATTGAGGAAGGTTACGAACTTTTTTGCCGTCCCTCTTTAGAGAGATTGCCTGCGCCGCAAGCGGTTGCGATTACTAAACTTGATTACCTTGAATTAGTAAAAAAAAGCTCGCGTGAGAGCGAATTTTGCCGACTCATCTTAAAGGAGTTCACTCGGGATGGAACATGTGTCTCTGGATTTAACAATATACGATTCGACGATGAGATAATAAGACGTCTTCTTTACCGAAATCTGCGAGATCCCTACGCTAGAGAATGGCAAGGCGGCAACTGCCGATGGGACTTGATAGACCCAATGCGAGCCGCCTATGCACTGCGTCCTGATGGGATCGAATGGCCGAAAAAGGAGGATGGATCCGTAAGTTTCAGGTTAGAAGATCTGGCAAGAGCAAATAATGTCCTCCATGAAAACGCACATGATGCTTTATCCGATGTTCGAGCGACCATTGGAGTCGCAAGAGTTTTAAAGAAAGCTCAGCCTAAGCTTTTCGACTTTTCACTGACTCTAAGAAAGAAATTGAATGTTTCGAGTATTTTAGATCCGAAAAAAAGGCAGCCAGCCGTTTTTGTCAGTACCAAGCTTAAAAGATGGAAGAAAAATTTAGGATTGATCGTCCCTCTGACTTATCATCCGATGAAAGCGAATAACGTTATCTGTTACGATTTAAGTTGCAACCCACATTTCATAAATGAATCTTCCGATGAATCACTTTTAGAAGATTTAAAAAGTGATTCATCCGTTTTCATAGAGATCAATATAAGTCGAGTTCCCTTTGTTGCGCCTGTTTCTGTTTTGGACAGAGAAACTATTGCCAATCAAGAGCTAGATTTGCAGTTGATTCAAGAGCGGATAGACTTCTTGAATAAAGCTCCCAAGCTTTCCGAAAATATCCTGCAGATATTTTCTCAAGACACTTATGATGTAGACCCTGACCCTGAAAATCAGTTGTATAGCGGCGGATTTTTCAACCCGAAAGACAGAGAAATGATGAATAAAATCAGTGAATCTGATCCGAGTTCGTTGAAGTATTTCTCAGATAAATTCGACGACCCCAGACTCAAAGAAATGCTTTTCCGATATACATGTAGAAATTTCCCGCAAGTTCTGGAGGAAACTGAATTAGATCTTTGGAAGACCTTTGTTCGAGGCCGTTTAGAGAGCGGTCGCCTTATTGATAGGTATAGGGCTGAGGCTAAGCAGATAATGGAAGGGGCTGATCTTGATACTCAACAAGTGTTCAGGCAACTGCTCAAATATTATGATTATGTCGAAGGTGTGGTCCAGGAATAGTATTGACTGGCCGCTAACAAGTCCCTCTTTAGAGATTATATCTGATGAAAAATACGGTGGAATTGAAAGACGTTTGCAAATCACTGGGATCCAAGGAAGTTTTTCGAGATTTAAATCTAGCTATTCCGGCTGGTGTCGTTACCGCAATAGTTGGTGAGAGCGGAAGCGGAAAAACAACCTTATTGTCTTTAATTAATGGAGTGGGGTTTGCTGACTCAGGTTCCACTTATGTCTTTGGAGAACCCGTCACAAGTGAGAATTTGCTTCAAACTCAAAGAAGAATCGGATATGCAGTCCAAGGAGCCGGTCTTTTCCCCCACCTTACTGCAGAGGAAAATATATCGATAGTAGCTAGAAGTATTGGAATGAACAGTGACTTGATCAAAAAGCGTGTCAGGGTGCTTCTAGAGTTAGTTCATCTAGACCAGGAATTATTAAAAAATTTTCCCCACGCTCTCTCGGGCGGGCAGCAGCAGCGCGTTGGTCTTTGTCGTGCAATGATGTTGAATCCATCTCTCATTCTTTTAGACGAACCTTTTTCGTCTTTAGATCCGATTACCAGAAAGGCCTTGCATTCAGAAATAATCGAACTGCAAAAAGCGACCTCTGTAAC
>CAJWLI010000180.1 GCA_913043075.1 uncultured Gammaproteobacteria bacterium | reverse complement strand
CCAGACCAGTCCGAGCAAGTTCCTGGTATGCTTGATCGATACTCCAATATTGTAAAACAAGGCGGAGGACAAGTTCACCGAAGTGAGGATTGGGGACGAAGACAGTTGGCTTATCCAATCAATAAAATTCACAAGGCGCACTATGCCCTTCTTAATGTTGAGTGTGACTCTAGCACGTTAGAAGAAATATCTACTGGCTTTAAGTTTAATGACGCCGTTCTCAGAAACCTTATGATGCGAAGAAAGAGTGCAGATACAGAAGAATCTCCTTTAATGAAGATTGAGAGGGAAAGTAAAGCCGCGAAAGATAGCAAGTCGAGGTTTGAAAATGAAAAAGAAGTGGAAAAAACAAAAGAGAGCGACGTTCAAAGTCAAGAACAGGCAACAGAAACAAATCCTGACCAAAAAGAATTAGACTCAACGAGTTCGGAAAACGAGGCCGTTCAAACAGAACCCGAAGATAGCTCGTCTACGGAGAATTAGCATATGTCACGATTCTACAGAAGAAGAAAATATTGTCGATTTACGGCTGAAGGGATTTCGGAGGTAGATTACAAAGATATAGAGTTACTCAAAGCTTTTGTCACTGAGACTGGTAAAATAGTGCCTGCCAGAATTACTGGAACCAAGGCGAAATATCAGCGACAGTTAGCAAATGCAATAAAAAAAGCTAGGTATTTGTCGTTGCTTCCCTATACGGATGCGCATAAGTAAGACTGGAATTTATGCAATCTTTAGCCAAGTTCGCTATGCGCAGTCCCTTGCACGCGATAGGAGTGAGCGTGCTTGCAGCTTCGCTCCCACTTCTCGCTTGGCTTAGTGCTTCCGTCGTAGCTTTGGTTGCACTTTCCCAGGGCTTTCGGGCGGGCGCCAATGTTTTCCTTTGGACGCTAATTCCGATGGGCATTGGCTTCCATTACACCAGTGACCCGACATCTATCACTCTAGTAATATCCGTTTTTCTGTTGGCTCTTGCGTTGAGAAATCGATTTTCTTGGGAGCAAGTATTAGTTTTTGCTTCTTGTATCACTTTGATTGGGACCTTTTTATTCTACAACATAGCTTCAACTGTTTTTGATCAACTTATAGATATTTATAATCAGATCCTCCCAGGAACAGATGGTATTCCAGCGTTAGAAGATAAAGAATTAGTGAAAATAATGATTGCTGGCTACTCTGTTATGTTTTATTTTTTCTCAATCGCAGTCCTCAGTCTTGCTCGATGGTGGCAAAGTTGCTTATATAATCCTACCGGCTTTGGGAGCGAATTTCATAGTTTGCGTTTGCCGCCATTCGTTTCGATGGCGGCAGTCCTCGCAGTGATCTTTTGTTTAGTTTTTGTCGACAGACTGGGGATCTGGGCACCATTTGTAGGCTCTCCGCTATTTATAGCAGGTTTGGGGTTGGTGCATTGGACGTTCGAGGCAGCTAAAATCTCTAATTTCTGGTTGATTGGATTCTATATGGGGTTATTTTTATTTTTTCAGCTATTTTTCCCGGTGCTCACGAGTATCGCAATTATAGACAGTTTTTTTGATCTCAGATCTAGGTTTAAATTTAGTAATAAGGAATAAGAGTTATGGAAGTTATTTTGTTAGAAACGATAGGGAAGCTCGGTGATTTAGGAGACAAAGTTAACGTAAGTTCAGGATATGGAAGGAACTTTTTAATTCCAAAAAAGAAAGCTGTTCCTGCAACCGCGGCTAATCTCGAAGCATTCGAGGAAAAAAGAGCAGAGCTGGAAAAAAACGCTGAAGCGAAGCTGGAAGATGCCAAAAAGAGAGGAGAACAGATTACCGATCTTGTTCTTAATCTTACAGCGAAAGCGGGTGAGGAAGGAAAATTATTCGGCTCAATAACTGTTCGCGATATCGCTGATGCGTGCTTATCTAACGGCGTCGAAATAGAAAAAAGCGAAATAAAGCTACCAGACGGACCACTTAGAAACACTGGAGAGTTTGAGGTGGGCGTACAAGTTCACCCCGACCTGATCGTGAAGTTGAAAGTTATCGTATCTGCCGAAGTCTAGAATAAAATCATGGGCTAAATTGGCCTCTGGACCCAAATTGGATGACGAAACCTTATTAAAAGTGCCCCCAAACTCTGTTGAAGCAGAGCGTTCGATACTGGGCGGTCTAATGCTCGATGAGAATGCTTGGGATTCAATCTCTAGCATAGTTTTCGCGGAGGATTTTTATCGAGCAGATCACCGACAAATTTTTAAATGTATGGTCTCTTTAGTAGGGAAAAATAAACCTCTGGATATCATAACGATCTCAGAGGCGCTTGATGCACTTGATGAATTGAATACAGCGGGAGGAATGGCTTATCTTTCTGATCTAGTAAATACTACGCCCTCTGCTACCAATATCAGAGCCTATGCGGAAATCGTTAGAGAAAGGGCGACTATCCGCAAGCTTATTGCAGTAGGCAATGAAATCGCTGACAGCGGATTCAGCCCCGAAGGAAGAGATAGCGCAACTCTTCTGGATCAAGCAGAGTCCAAGGTTTTCAAGATAAGCGACGATAGACCCAGTAATGGAGGGCCAGAGTCTGTCCAACCTCTTTTGACCAAGACAATAGAGAGGATAGACGAGCTTTTTCAAACTAAAGGCGCTCTGACTGGTTTAAGTTCTGGGTTTAGAGACATTGACGAGATTACATCTGGATTGCAGCCAGCAGACTTAATAATCGTTGCGGGTCGCCCCTCGATGGGAAAGACTTCGTTCATGATGAATCTTGTTGAAAACGCAGTTATATCAGAATCATCTTCAGTTTTGGTATTTTCTATGGAAATGCCCTCCCAATCCCTTGTGCTCAGAATGCTCTCATCTTTAGGAAGAATTGATCAAACTAAGATTAGAACCGGGAATTTGGCTGATGATGATTGGCCTCGTCTCACATCTGCGGTTTCTCTCTTGAGTGACAAGTCCCTATTTATTGATGACACCCCTGCTCTAACTCCAAATGAGATCAGATCTCGAGCTCGAAGGGTTGCCCGAGAGTCGGGCAACTTAGGATTGATTGTGGTTGACTATCTTCAATTGATGCAAGTTTCGGGAACTCCCGAGAACCGAGCAGGAGAAATCTCGGAAATTTCTCGCTCTCTGAAAGGTATTGCCAAGGAGTTTAACTGTCCGGTAGTCGCCGGGTCACAATTGAACAGAAGTTTAGAACAAAGACCTGACAAAAGACCTATAATGTCAGATCTGAGGGAGTCGGGTGCCATAGAACAAGATGCAGATCTCGTTATGGGAGTTTATCGAGAACATGTATACAACCCTGAGGCAGAAGAAGGTCTTGCGGAGATAATAGTCCTAAAACAGCGTAACGGCCCTATCGGAACAAAAAAACTAGCATTTATCGGTAAGTATACAAAGTTTGAGGACCTCGCTATGGGCTATGAACATTATGATGCATAGGTGATCGAATTGGATCGGACAAAAATCACGATCAATTTGAAAGCATTGTTATCAAATCTTAAATACGCTTCTGCCTTAGCCCCACGGAAAAAAATAATGAGCGTAATCAAAGCGGATGGTTATGGCCATGGTGCCGTCAGAGTTGCCAAAACTTTGAGTGCATCCAACTCATT
>CAJWLI010000179.1 GCA_913043075.1 uncultured Gammaproteobacteria bacterium | reverse complement strand
GATAATTAAAAATATAAAAGCCCTGCATGATCGCTTCGCGATAAACGAGGTTGAAATAATTTTTTGGCCCATACCAACTGCCGTCGGCCTCGTACTGCGACGTTGCACCACACAGAATAACCCGAGCTCGTGGCCTGATGATGTCCAGCGCATGATCAAGGATTTCGCCGCCAACGTTATCAAAGTAGATATCAATCCCTTTAGGGCAAAGAGCTTTGAGTTCCTCGGCGACGTCACTGTTTTTGTAGTTGATTGCGCCATCAATACCGAGCTCATTGACTAGGAAATCACACTTAACTTGATTTCCTGCAATGCCGATCACTTTGCATCCCGAGTGTTTCGCCAGTTGACAAACGATGGAACCCACGGTGCCAGCCGCCGCCGAAACCAACACAATGTCTCCGGGTTTTGGTTTGGCAAGATCATAAAAGCCGATATAGGCGGTCGCTCCGCTTGCGCCCATAATATGCATGGTGGTGTTGAGTGGTTGCCCGGCCCTTGCTTCTACTTTCTCGATTGGAAAAGGTTTCTTCCCATCCGAAACCGAATACTCCTGCCAACCGAAAGCGCCCGAAACGATATCGCCGACTGAAAAATCTGGATGGTTCGAGACGATAATTTCGCCCTGTCCTGTTCCTCGCATCATATCCCCGACGGGCACAACGCTTCCGGTAATCCCACCGCTTCCGACAGCCATTCTGAGGGGCGGTGTAATCACAAGCGTCTTGGTTTTGATCAATACCTGGCCGGCATCAGGTTCTGGGACCTCGTCGTAAATTAAATCGAAATTGTCTTCAGACAGATCTGCTTCAGGGTGCGACTTCACCACCCATTTAGCGTTCTTCATGTTAGCCATAATCTTTCCTCGGTGCGAGACGATTTATGAAAGGTAAAGCAGTTTTTGCCATGACAAGGTAGTAGGTGTCAATTATGAGAGTGAAAAAACCTTTTTTTATATCTGAAGAAGAATAGAAGGGGGGGTTAGCTCTCAATCAACCGAACAAAAAGTTAAAAACTTCAAGTCGTACCACAGAATGAGAGCCCAATAACCATATGTTACTATTGTTAACATTTCAACAAGAAAATAAAAATTTTTCTTTAACTATCAATAAGATGTGTTATTTTGGTGCAATATTTTAGCGGTCGCTTCTAACCCATTGTCTAATCTCGATTTTTTAATTCCCAAGCAAGCTTTGTCAAATTTTCCACTCTTTCTTTGCTCGTTGGATGCGATCGTAGAAAAGGCACTCCGCCACTTTTATCTTCTTTTGCCAGCGCCTGATGCAGACTTACCGCTCCCATGGGGTCATAACCCGCCCGATAGGCCCACACGGTGCCAGAGTAGTCGCTTTCTCGCTCATGTTTCCTGCTGTAGTTCATATCGATGCTGTTCGTAATCAAGCTGCTAGCAAAACCAACGGCTTTTGATGGATCAGATCGCTCAACTAGCCAATCTACGATTTTAAGCGGGATTTTTCTTTTCAATGCCTCCCGTTGGTGATTTAACTTTAGGTGCGCGATTTCATGTCCCAGTAGTCCCGCCCAGGCATCGAAATCGGTTTCGAGCAGTTCGATCATCCCGAAATTTACAGCAACAATTTTTTCTCCATTTGATTTCCCCGCATAAGCGTTTGGAGACTTTCCAGGCGCAAACTTGAGCGCCGCGCGATAGCTGCTGACCTCCTGTATGTCATCCCATACACTGAGAATGTTTCCGACATAGCCTCTTTCATAGGATTTGACTGCATTTCCTTGTTCGTCGACGAGTTGAACCTCCCTTTCGTTAGTAGCCAAAAAAATTTGCTCGACATCCCAAGGCTCCTGGCCATGCGTAACGGGCGGAAGGAGAAGCGCTAGAAATAGCCCGGTGATGATTAGAGTGTTCGGTTTCATGACGTTATTATAAAACAAGTCCAACGTGAGCACCTATTCGACAATACAGTTTCGCTCCCGTTGGTAGATGTCGTTGCCAGTGCAGGGCTGTGGAGTCTTCGAGTGAATTTGGTAATCAAACGTTGTAGCCTATATGAATCAGATTAACCAAGCCTTTTCTGAAGGCTTGAATTTCTGACTGTATATGAAATCAAATAATCAAGCAGGAGAGGTTATGATTCAACGAGAAAAAATACTGGCTTTTCTATTAGTCGTTTGGCCGCTAAGTTCCCTCGCCCAGGGAAATGATGAAAATTATGATGGTATAAATCTGAATCGTCTTGGCGCGATGCAGTATGAGCTTTGCCAGCTTAATCCGGGTATGGATCTTCAAGATGCGGATCGTCAAACGCAATCTGCGGGTGCTGAGTTTGCTCGATTGAAACTAGATTTAGGCATCATAACCTTTACCCCTTTCTACGATCACGCAGATGCCACCCACAAGACGGCAGACTACATCACCATGGTTTATGGATCGATTCCTGCTATGGGAGAGGCCTGGGATAAATGGGAAAAATCAGAAAAAGCTGCCAAGGTGATGGAAGGGCGAGATAAAGTTGGAGAGTGCCACTTTAAGTTCAACTACGTTGACTACAAATACATGGAAGTTGAGCGGCTTGAGAAAAGTAGTCGCCGGGTAGTGCAAACAGAGTGGTGCACGCGAAAGCCAGGGGTGACTATAGAGGCGTTGGAAGCGCAGCACGTTTCTTGGTTAGAGAAAACTAAGGAGAAGAGTAATTTTATTGGTTGGGCCATTATTCATCCAAGGCTAGGGCAGGGCAACGCGCCCGGCGAGTTTTTTCATTTTTTTATCTATGACAGTGTCGGTAATTTGATGAAAGATGAGGAATGGATTGCTAACGGAGGTGGCATGGAAAGCGCAACTGATTATTACAGCTCCTATGTAGATTGCTCGGGCCCATCGGTCTGGTCAGGAACCATCGCGCAAAGACCTTCGAACTAAAACTCTCGCCAAAGGGAATTTTCAAAAAACTTGAGAATTTTCTTTGGCGTTTCTCCTATCTGGTTCTCAAACATAGATTTTTAATAGATTGCATTAGCGGCTTGAATAAATGCAAGCGCCAAATTTTTCATTTTAGAAATACGTTGTAATTAAGCCCTCGATCCTTATACTGCTCGCCTTCACGCCAGCGTTCTCCACTTTATTAATCTTCTAGAGATTTGAATGTCCGTAATCGATACAGACGAAAATTTTTACTCCTTCGGTTTATCCCAACCGTTGCTTAAATCTCTGGATGAATTAGGACACAAAACACCTTCCCCAATCCAATCCGCAGCCATTCCCGTCTTGCTTAATGGTTCTGATATTGTTGGCCGGGCCCCAACAGGCACTGGAAAAACCGGCGCTTTTGCCCTCCCAATTATTAATCGCATTTCGCTAGAAAAGGCTTACCCTCAGGTGCTTGTTCTTACTCCGACGAGAGAACTGGCGATCCAAGTTGCCCAAGCTTTTCGAGATTACTCCAAATACATCGAAGGCTTGAAGGTCATAGCAATTTACGGCGGTGCCGGATATACAGATCAAATAAGGGGTTTGCGACGCGGGGCGCAGGTGATTGTTGGTACCCCCGGAAGAGTCATGGACCATATCCGAAGAAAGACTTTGGAACTTAACAAGCTAAGCTATCTTGTATTAGATGAGGCTGACGAGATGCTTCGTA
>CAJWLI010000178.1 GCA_913043075.1 uncultured Gammaproteobacteria bacterium | reverse complement strand
ACCGTAATCTGGAAAGTAATACTTTCCGAGCTCGATATTGACGCTGCACCGCTTTCCAATTTCCAGACAATTTTCTATGGCCTCAGGCAGATCAGAAAATAGGGTGTGCATTTCGTCTGGCGATTTAAGATATTGTTCTTCGCTGTAGAGCCTCTGTCTTCTGGAATCATCAAGCACACGTCCCTGGTGAATACAAACTCTGGCTTCATGGGCTTCAAACTCGTCCCGTGCGAGAAAACGTACATCGTTCGTAGCGACAACCGGAATTTTTTCCTGGGCGGCCAATTCTATCGCTGAAGCGTTGTACTCTTTCTCATGCTCTCTGCCCGTCCTTTGGATTTCAATATAAAAAGCGTTTGGAAAAATTGAGGACCAAAAAGCGAGGCGTTCAATTGCTCCAGACCAGTTGCCACCCAGAAGAGCCTTACCGATATCCCCATCTTTCCCGCCCGACAAAGCGATAAGTCCATCCGATTTTTTTTTCAGGTCTTGGCGTGAAATGGATGGGGAAACGTTGCCAGAATGTTTTGAATATGTGCTGGAGATCAACTGACAAAGGTTGAGATAACCTTTGTCGTTTCTCGCTATCAGGACCAGCGGTGTCACCCCGATGCCCTCAGTGTCAGCTATCCAAACGTCACTGGCTACAATCGGTTTAACCCCACTGTCTTCTGCTCGGTTGTAAAATTTTATTAGGCCAAAAAGGTTGTTAAGATCGGTGACTGCGACAGCGGGCATTTCGTATTCGGCGCATTGATTGACCAACTTCGGAATCCGAACAATACCATCGCTTAACGAATACTCTGTGTGAACTCGCAAGTGAATAAATTGTGGTTTCATATTTCCAAAATTTTAGAATCTTTTTGAACCAAGTTGCAGAACTTTTGAAATCAAAGTTCCGCAATTCAGATTTAACCGCGGTTTAAGTTTATTATAAACGTCCGCTTTTACTTGCCTCGCAAAACCGTTCCAGCTCTGACGCCAGTATGACTGTCATCTTCAAGAATCACTTTTCCATTAACCAAAGTTGCAGTGTAGCCACTAGCTCGTTGTATAAATCGAGAAGTCCCGCCAGGAAAATCCGACACCATTTCAGGCATGCTTTCGGAGAGACTATCTAAATCGATAACGTTAATGTCAGCGCGAAAGCCTTCTCTGAGTAGCCCCCTGTCTTTTAGCCCCAAGATACGTGCAGGGGCCGATGTCAGGCGTCGAATCGCTTCTTCCAAGGTAAACAAACCAGTTTCTCTGTGCCAGTGAGTCAAAACAAAGGTTGCCCAACCAGAATCCATCACTTGTCCGACATGGGCACCAGCATCTCCTAAACTCGGCAAACAGAAGTCGCTCGAAATAGCCTTCGCAACCGCATCTATATTTTGATTGAAAAATCTCAGCGTAAACAGAGCTTTTCCATTCGTTTCTCTGGATATCCTTAAGAACGTCTGGGCCGGACTTTCTCCTTGACGCTTGGACTCGGCACCTAGGCTATCCTCTATAGTCCCAGTGTAATTTGGCTTTTCCCCAGAACCAAGATAGTAGATCTGATTCGGACTAATAAGAGATTTGTGCTCGTCAGCCCACTTGACTAGACTATTCGAAAACTCAAAATCTTTTAATTTCTCTACCCTTTCCGAAAAAGGCAATTTATCTAACTCATCCCATGCGCCACCGCGCCAAGGCAGTGTAGCCTGAATACCCGAAACGAACCCCGAAGCCCTTGGTATGCATATTGCGTTTACGTCCAAGCCATCAGATCGCATTTCCGAGACTATCGCATCAACTTTATCACCATAACTTGTTGTTCGTCCGGTCCCGTGGCTAAAAAGAACTCGAGCTTTTTCTGCTTGCTTGCGGACAAGCTCCATTTCACCTTCGAAATCACCTGCAAAATTTGTAACATTTTGCATCAAGGCACCTTTTGCACCCACCTCTCTCGCTATCTCCACCAGTTCTGCGTGCTCAGCATGAGTCCCAGGAACATGCCGACCGTCTGGGATATAGTGACCTAGAAACCTAGAGGTTGAAAAACCGACCGCGCCCTCATCAATGGCTTGGCCCGCAATGCTAGCCATTTTCTGCTTCTCTTCATCAGTTGCCTGCTCTTCTATGCTTCTCTCACCCATCACATAGTATCTGAGCGCGCAGTGTCCAATCATCCCAGCTACGTTTATTGCAGGCTCTAATTTCTCGACTTCGTTGAGATATTCTCCGTAATGCTCCCAGTTCCAAGAGAGTCCATCCATTATCGCCTCTTTCGGAATATCCTCTACTGTTTCCATCATTGACGCTAAGAATTCGCGATCATCACGCTTGCAAGGAGCGAAAGTAACTCCGCAATTCCCCATAAGGGCTGTCGTAACACCGTGCCAGCTGATCGGGGTAAGTAATGGGTCCCAGCCGATCTGGGCGTCCAAATGAGTGTGGAGATCTACAAATCCCGGCGTCACGAGATGATTTTTTGCGTCGATCTCCTTTTTAGCTCTTTTAGTTGAGCTGCCGATCGAAACTATCTTGCCACCATCTATAACAACATCAGTCTCTCGAGGTTCCGTACCGAGGCCATCTACAACAAGCCCGTTTTTGATTATGACATCATGCATTCCTACTCTCTCCTCTCAAAAACCGGGGCTTTTGGTCCCTTTAGACTTTTTATAATCCGTGAAACACTCAATTTACTCTCTTGTTCCCGTGAAAGATGCATCTCCAAAGGCTCCGAGCTTGATATTTCCGCTGATCTCATCGCCATCAACGCTGGCAGAAACCTCTAGCGTCATAGGCATCGGGGACGTCATCTCCATTTTCCAAGAGAGATTACCACCGGCAACTGATCCCCCTTCAAATTCCTGAGTACCTTGCGGCCCTTCCATCTTCCCTGACAAACTCTCCCCGTCAGTTACTAAGGTCATTTTTCCTTCCTGAGAACCCATGGGAGAGTTAATTTTGCAATTCCATATTCCATCTGCGCTCATTTAGTCACCCCTTTTTTTATGAAATCAAACAATACAAGCCTAAAAGGCAATCGGCAATTAAAAGATTTTTGATTCAAAAAAAATAAAAACTCTATAATAGCCCAGAACAATAGCAACTGGGGTTGGAATGACTAAATTAGCTTTGGTTCACTTAGAGACAGCATTCTTTAAATTTAACTCAATTATTCCACGATCTTTTTTCAAATTTACGATCGAGGAAACCGCCTCATAATCTCCAATCTCGCGGGTAACCAATCCTGACTGAGATAACCGAGCGATAACTACTACTTCATCAAAATTCGCTAGCCCCATTCCTTCAACCATAGCCATTGAATCATCCAAAACAATAGTTTTTGGCAACATATCAGGGTTAATTTGTCTGACTGCCAGAGGCATTGGGGGTCCGTTTGCCGCTCTAGCGTAGACATAAACCCGGGCGCCAACACTTCTAGGAACACCCTCGGCAAGGTCAACTTGTATCCGAAGTTGACGGCTGAGTTTTTCTTCTTCCCTAAGGCCACCATCTTCTTTTTCGTAAAGACCAGTTTCTTTATCACCCGTTTCAGCTAATCTTTGCATCGCGCCTTTAATGAGCTCAGCTCGCTGGCCGACTAAACCAGTATCCAGAGCCTTCTGAAACCATGCAA
>CAJWLI010000177.1 GCA_913043075.1 uncultured Gammaproteobacteria bacterium | reverse complement strand
AGGCGGTCTCAGCTGCGAAAAAAATTGGAGGAGATAAATGGGTTATTAAAGCGCAGGTGCACGCCGGCGGGCGAGGCAAAGCTGGGGGCGTAAAATTAGTCTCTTCAGAAGAGGAAATAAGAGCCTTCGCAGAGGATCACATTGGAAAAAATCTGGTTACATTTCAAACCGATGAAAAGGGACAGCCGGTAAGTAAGATTTTTGTAGAGTCGTTTACTGACATTGCAAGAGAGCTTTATTTCGGAGCCGTCATTGATCGATCCTCGAAAAAAATAACTTTTATGGCCTCGACAGAGGGAGGTGTTGAGATTGAAAAAGTCGCTGAAGAAACGCCCGAAAAAATCTTGCAGGCTACGGTAGATCCGATGACGGGTGCTTCCTCCTACCAAGGTCGGGAGCTGGCTTTTCAATTGGGTTTAGAAGGAAAACAGATAAATCAATTTGCAACTTTATTTATGTCATTGTCGGCTTTGTTTCGCGATCTTGATCTGTCTTTGCTCGAGATAAACCCACTAGTGGTTACTGCTGAGGGAAATCTTCATTGCCTCGACGCAAAGTTGGCCGTCGATGGGAATGCGCTTTATCGACAAAAACGCTTAGAGGCCATGAGGGACCATTCTCAAGAGGACGAACGAGAAAATCAGGCCAGTGAATATAATCTCAATTACGTAGCCTTGGAAGGAAATATAGGTTGTATGGTAAACGGAGCAGGTCTCGCAATGGGTACAATGGACCTCGTTAAACTTAACGGAGGTCAGCCAGCTAACTTTTTGGATGTTGGCGGGGGAGCGACAAAAGAGGCAGTGAGTGAAGCTTTCAAGATCATTCTCTCTGACAAAGGAGTTCGTGCAGTTCTCATAAATATATTTGGAGGTATTGTCAGATGCGACGTTATTGCTCAGGGCATCATTGGAGCAGTTAAGGATGTCGGTGTTGAAGTGCCCGTCATCGTAAGATTCGAGGGGAATAACGCGGCGTTGGGAGTTAAGACGTTAGCCGATAGCGACGTAGACATCATAGCAGCAACGGGATTGTCCGATGCTGTGCAGAGGGCGGTAAACGCTGCTGGAGGCAAATAATGAGTATTCTTGTAAATCATCATACAAAAGTAATCTGTCAGGGCTTTACAGGTTCTCAGGGAACTATGCATTCTCAACAATCTATTGAGTATGGGACGAAATTGGTTGGTGGGATTACCCCAGGGAAAGGGGGTCAAGAGCATCTAGGTCTACCAGTTTTCGATACCGTTAAGGAAGCAGTTTTGGCCACTGGCGCAGACGCTTCAGTTATCTATGTTCCGGCACCGTTTGCTAAAGACGGAATTCTTGAGGCAGCTGCAGCCGGAATTAAGTTAATTGTTTGCATAACAGAGGGTGTTCCAACACAAGATATGTTGGTTGTTAAGGCTAGTTTAGATAGCCGCGGTGTAAGGCTCATTGGACCAAACTGTCCCGGGGTAATAACTCCGGGTGAGTGCAAGATTGGAATAATGCCGGGAGAAATACATTTGCCCGGCAAGGTGGGGATTGTTTCTCGTTCAGGAACATTAACATATGAGGCCGTAAAGCAGACTACAGACCTTGGTTTTGGCCAGAGCAGTTGCGTCGGTATCGGGGGCGATCCTATCCCGGGAAGCAACTTCATCGACATACTAGGAATGTTTGAAGACGACCCTCAGACCGAAGCGATTGTTATGGTCGGAGAAATTGGCGGCACTGCAGAAGAAGAGGCAGCGGAGTTTATAAAATCAAATGTAACCAAACCTGTAGTTGGATATATAGCTGGGGTTACTGCGCCTCCAGGTAAGCGTATGGGCCATGCCGGTGCAATAATCGCTGGAGGTAAGGGAACTGCTGATGATAAATTTGCCGCACTCGAAAATGCAGACGTGGCAACGGTGAAAAGCCTAGCTGATATCGGGAAAACACTTAAAGAACTAACCGGATGGTAGACATTTTTTGATTTGCTAGTCTTCAACCTTAAGAAATAAAAAAATAAGTGAATTGATAGCGCAATTTTTTCAACTTTATTGGGGCTTCAGGAGCTTCAAATTTTTGCGGTAGCTGGGGTTGAAAATCGTCAACTCGCCCCCAACTTTTTACCTTGTACAGATATAGGAATCCGAAACAGTATGAGCACAGAAAAAAAAGAGACAATGGGTTTTCAATCGGAAGCAAAACAATTGCTTCACCTAATGATTCACTCTTTATACAGCAACAAAGAAATATTCCTTAGGGAATTAGTTTCAAACGCCAACGATGCAATCGATAAACTCAGGTTTGAGGCTCTTTCTGACGGAAAGATCATGCCTGAGGGTACGGAATTTGGTATTCGAATCGATATTGACGAGGAAACTAAATCCGTGACAGTGAGCGACAATGGGATCGGTATGTCGAAAGAGGAAGCTATTTCTAATTTGGGGACCATTGCTCGTTCAGGAACTTCACAATTCCTTGATTCATTGACCGGTGACCAGAAAAAAGATTCGCAGCTCATCGGTCAATTCGGAGTTGGTTTCTATTCCTCTTTTATAATCGCAGACGAAGTGGTTGTAGAATCTAGGTCTGCGAAGCTATCTTCTGACGAGGCAGTCAGATGGAGTTCCAAAGGAGAAGCGGAGTTTGATGTTGAGACTATTAAACGCGAGGAGGTAGGGACATCGGTCACACTGAAACTGAAATCCTCGGAAGCTGAATTTGCTGATGGTTGGAGGTTAAGAGGTATAGTCAAGAAATACGCGGATCATGTGGCTGTGCCTATAACAATGAAACAGGTTGCGACAGAGGAAGACAAGGAGCCCGAGGACGAAGTTGTTAACACTGCGAAAGCGCTGTGGACTAGATCTCGTTCAGAAGTAAAGGAGGATGAATATAAGGAGTTTTACAAGGCAATCTCGCACGATTTCCAGGATCCATTTTCCTGGAGCCACAATAAAGTCGAAGGCAAACTCGAGTACAGTAGTTTGCTATACATTCCTTCGAAGGCACCATTTGATCTTTGGCATAGAGATTCCCCTCGTGGGCTGAAACTTTATGTTCAGAGAGTATTTATTATGGACGAGGCAGAACAATTCTTGCCTTTATACCTTCGCTTTATTAGAGGGGTCGTAGATTCAAATGACCTGCCCCTGAATGTTTCAAGAGAGATCCTGCAAAAAGATCCATCGATAGACTCCATGAAAAACGCTCTTACCAAGCGGGCGTTGGATATGATTGAAAAGCTTTCTTCTGATGAGGAGAAGTACCACTCGTTTTGGAACGAGTTTGGACAAGTATTAAAAGAGGGGCCGGCTGAGGACTTCGGCAATAAAGACAAGATTGCAAAGCTCTTACGTTTTGCCTCAACAGAATCAAAAGAAGAGAAACAAAATCAGTCTCTTGCGGGATACGTAGAGCGAATGAAGCCTGAGCAAGAAAAGATCTTTTATGTGGCCGCAGAAAATTATCATACGGCTCTTAATAGCCCCCATCTAGAAATTTTTAATCAAGAAGATATCGAAGTTTTGCTTTTGCACGATCGCATCGACGAATGGTTAGTCGGTCAGTTGCAGGAGTTTGATGGAAAAACATTTCAGGATGTTGCCAAGGGAGAGCTCGATTTAGGAAGCTTGGACAAGGACAAGGACAAGAAAAAGAAA